>JAKCAB010000353.1 GCA_021839785.1 bacterium
CGCTTCACCAAAGCGGAAAGGCGGGATCGACCTCGGCCGCCCAGGCGGCCAGGCCGCCCCGCACATTCTTCGCGGATTTGAAGCCGCGCGCCTGGAGCAATTCCACCGCCCGCGACGAGCGTGTGCCAATTCGGCAGACCAGCAGGTAGGCGCCGTTCGGATCGAGTTCGCCAGCGCGTTCCGACAGGACGCTCAGCGGGATTTGCCGCGCGCCCGGCAGGCTGGCGACGGCCCATTCGGTCGGTTCGCGGACGTCCACCACCACGACCCCGCATGATGGGTCGTCGAGCGCGCGCTTCATTTCCTGCACACTCGCTTCGTTGGCGTTCGCGCCGGTGCCAGCTTCCCCGCGAACGCTGCAGAACTGGTCGTAGTCGATCAGTTCCGTGAGGATCGGTTTCTCGCCGCAAATCGGACAAGCCGGGTCGCGACGCACCTTCAGTTCCTTGAACCGCGTCTCCAGCGCATTGAAAAGCAATAGCCGCCCCAGCAACGGTGCGCCTTTGCCGAGAATCAGTTTCACGGCCTCGGTGGCTTGGAGGCAGCCGACGATGCCCGGCAGCACGCCCAGCACACCGCCTTCGGCGCAACTGGGCACCGTGCCCGGCGGCGGCGGTTCCGGGAACAGGCAGCGGTAACAAGGCGCGCCCAGGTGCGGCGCGAACACGCTGGCCTGGCCTTCCCAGCGAAAGATCGAGCCATAGACGTTCGGCTTGCGCAGCAGCACACAGGCGTCGTTGGTCAGGTAGCGCGTGGCAAAATTGTCCGTGCCGTCCACAACGATGTCGTAGCCGCGCAGGACCTCGAGCGCGTTGGCGCGGGTCAGGCGCAGGTCGTGCCGCACCACCTCGACCTCCGGATTGAGGCGCGCGAGCGTGTCGCGGGCCGATTCGGTTTTCGGCCGGCCCACGTCCGGCGTGCCGTGGAGCAACTGGCGTTGCAGGTTCGAGAACTCGACCACGTCGAAGTCCACCAAGCCTAACCGCCCCACGCCGGCGGCGGCGAGGTACATCGCGACCGGCGATCCGAGTCCGCCCGCGCCGATGCATAGCACGCTGGCGGCGCGGAGCTTTTTTTGCCCGGCCAACCCCACTTCGGGCAGGAGCAGGTGCCGCGAGTACCGGCGGATTTCGTCGTTGCTTAAATCCATCTTTGCACCAGTTTCCGCGCAGCGTAATGCCCGGACCCACCAAAGCAAGCCGCCCACCGGCCACGCGCGCTGCCGGTCTCGCCGCGGAACGGTTGCTGGCGCGTGCGACCGCCACGGTGAAGCGCGCCGGCGCGTTACGACCGACGCTTGGCATCGTGCTCGGCAGCGGCTTCGGCGGCGTGCTCGACGCCGTCGAGATCGAACGCGAGCTGGCGTTCGACGCCATTCCCGGCTTCGCCGGCGCCGGCGTGGCGGGTCATGCGGGCAAGTTAATTTTAGGCCGGCTGGGCGGCATACCGGCTTGTCTGCTGGCCGGACGGGCGCATTTCTACGAAGGCCACGACCTCGACACGGTGACGTTTCCGGTTCGTGTGCTGGCCCGCTTGGGCGTCACTGACCTGCTCCTGACCAACGCCGCCGGCGGCATCAATCCAGCGTTCCGGCCCGGCGACTTCATGCTGATCGAAGACCACCTCAATTTCCTGGGCGTCAACCCGCTGCGCGGGCCGGCCTGGCCGGGCTGCGAGCGCTTCGTGGATTTGACCGCGGTGTACGATGCGACGTTGTCGGCGCGACTGGCGCAAGCGGCGCGGGCGGTGAAACTGCGCCTGCGACGCGGCGTGTATCTCGCGGTGTCGGGACCCAGCTACGAAACGCCGGCGGAGATTCGCGCCTTCGCGCGGCTGGGCGCGGATGCCGTGGGCATGAGCACCGTGCCGGAGGCCATCGTGTCGCGGCAATGCGGTCTGCGAGTGGCCGGCCTGAGCGTCATCACCAACCTCGCCGCCGGCCGGTCGGAGCGAACCATCTCGCACGCCGAAGTGCTGGCGATGGCGGCGCGGACGCGGGAGCAGGCAGGCGCGCTGTTGGCGGAATTTGCACGCGCGTCGCGGAACGAAACCGCGGATCGTTCCGGTTCCCAACTGCCCGGCAACACAGGCGAGAGAGTTGACGATAGTAACACAAAAGATACTATCAACCCGTGAACTTTGAAATCCGCGAGTTCACCGAAGCCGGCCGATCTTACTTCGCGGAGTGGTTCGACGGCCTCGACGCGGTGACCGCGGCGCGGGTGGATCGTTACGTAAGGCGTCTCGAGGCCGGCAATTTGGGAGCCGCCAAGGTGTTGCGGGCCGGGGTCGCGGAGTTACGTCTGAATTTCGGGCCAGGCTACCGGGTGTATTTCGGACGCGACGGCCAACGACTTGTCATCCTGCTGGGTGGTGGCAGCAAACGGCGTCAGGATGCCGATATCGCCGTTGCGGTGGCGAGGTGGCAGCGTTACTTGCGGGCAAAGAAAGCGGAAGAACATGGCTCTGACACGCCAGTATAAAGATACCGTGGTGGATCGAATCCGACGCGATCCAAAGTTCGCCCGCGCCCTTTACGCCGAAGCGTTGAGTGCACTGCTCGCCGGCGAAACCGCCGAGGGACTTTCGATGCTGCGGGACCTCGTTCACGCGGAGATTACGTTCAAGGAACTGTCCCGCCAGACCGGCTTGGGTGAAAAGGCGCTGCATCGGATGCTGGGCCGGCGAGGCAACCCAACCACGCGAAATCTGGGGGCGATCCTCCAAGCCATCCGGACAGACCTTGGCGTCGAACCGCGAGTGGCTGTGGCGGCGGCGTGACGCCCAGTACGTTGGAGAGACTCGAGCTCACACCGCCGGCTATGCTTGGGTCTCTTCCTCAAGGCGTGTGGGTGTTTTCCGCCGAAGCGAAAGCTGTGCGCTTGCTTTGGCGGTTGTCGCGGCGGGGCAGCTTCCCGGATTGCCAGCCACGTAAACTCAGGCATCCTTCGCCCCATGAAAGCCTGGCTCACGCTCGCCCTGGCGTCGATTTGCGCGCCTCCGCTGCTCGCTGCGGAAGACGTGGTGTTTGCCGATTTTGGAGGACCGGACTGGGGCACGTGGAAAGCGGAAGGCGACGCTTTTGGCGCGGGTCCCGCTCCCGGCACGCTGCCGAACCAGCAAGCCGTGACCGGCTTTTACGGCGCGGGCCTGGTGAACAGTTTCCACGGCGGCGACGGCGCGACCGGCAAGCTGACTTCGCCGGACTTCACACTCAGCCGGCGCTACCTTGGTTTCCTGATTGGCGGCGGCGCGCACGCCGGCCGGACCTGCATCAACCTGGTCGTGGACGGCCAGGTGGTCCGCACCGCCACGGGCGCCGAAGCCGAGGCGCTCCAACCCGAGGCCTGGGACGTGTCCGGCCTCAAAGGCTCGACCGCGCATCTCGAAATCGTGGATGCCGAGCGCAGCGGCTGGGGGCACGTGAACGTGGACCAAATCGTGTTCACCGACACCCGCCCCGCCGGCTTGCGCGGGACCGTCTCGCGCGAACTCACGGTGTCCAAGCGCTACCTGAATTTCCCGGTCCGGACCGGCGCGCCGAAGACGCGGTTGGACGTGCTGGCTGGCGGCCGGTTGATCCGGCAGTTCGACATCGAGTTGTCTGACCAGCCAGCGTGGTGGGCGTTTCTGGATGTTTCGGCCTGGCGCGGTCAGGCGATCACGTTGCGCGTGGAAAAGTTCCCGCTCGATTCGCAGGCGCTGGAGCTGGTCGAGCCGGGCGACACGTTCAAAGGCGAGGAGAACTTGTATCGCGAACCGCTGCGACCGCAGTTCCATTTTTCGCCGCGGCGCGGGTGGAACAACGACCCGAACGGCCTGGTCTATTTCGAGGGCACCTGGCACTTGTTCTTCCAACACAATCCGTACGGCTGGAACTGGGGCAACATGCATTGGGGCCACGCGACGAGCCGGGACCTGGTGCACTGGGTGGAACAAGGCGAGGCGCTTTACCCGGACGCGTTGGGCACGATGTTCAGCGGCTCGGCGGTGGTGGATTGGAAAAACACGAGCGGCTTTGGTCGCGATGGCGTGCCGCCGATCGTGCTGTTTTACACGGCCGCCGGCGGCACCAGCGCGGAGTCGGCGGGCCAGCCATTCACCCAATGCGTGGCTTACAGCACGGATCGCGGCCGGACATGGACCAAGTTCGCCGGCAACCCGGTCTTGAAGGAAATCTCCGCCGGCAACCGCGATCCCAAGGTGATCTGGCACGCGCCATCGCAACGCTGGATCCTGGTGCTTTATGTGGAGAAAGCCGGCCAGCACACCATCCATTTCTTCGCCTCGCCGAACCTCCACGAATGGACCTACCTCAGCGAAGTGCCGGGCTTTTTCGAGTGCCCGGACTTTTTCGAGCTGCCGGTGGAGGGCGACGCTGCCAACAAAAAGTGGGTGCTCACGGCGGCGAGCAGCGAGTACCTGCTGGGCACGTTCGACGGCACGCGGTTCAAGCCGGAGACACCCAAACTGCCGGGCCACCGCGGGCGGGGCTTTTACGCGGCGCAAACGTACAGCGACGCGCCCGCCGGCCGGCGGATCCAGATCGGCTGGGGCCAGATGCCGTCGCCCGGAATGCCGTTCAACCAGATGATGTGCTTCCCGTGCGAGCTGAGTCTGCATTCGACGCCCGACGGCCCGCGGCTGGCCTGGCAACCGGTGGTCGAGCTGGCGGCGCTCCGGGGTCAAGCGCGCACCGTGCCACCCGGGCCACTGGCGCCCGGCACGAATCCGCTGGCGGGCTTCGCGGCGGAATTGGTGGAACTGGACGCCACCCTCTCGCCGGACCAGGCCAGTGCGGTCGGGTTCGTCTTGCGCGGGCAGACGCTGCGGTACGACGTGGCGCGGCAGGAACTGGCGGTGAATGACCTCAAAGTGCCGGTGCCGCTCGTCGAGGGCCGGCTGCGACTTCAAGCGCTCTTAGACCGAACTTCACTTGAAATTTTTGCCCAGCGGGGTCTTATTTACGTACCCATGCCCGCGATACCGAAAGCCGATGACCGGGCGCTGGCAGCCTTCGCCGAAGGCGGTCCCGCGCGGATTCAAGCTTTAACGGCGCGGGCGCTGTGCTCTGCCTGGTCTCCATCGCAACCGTAAACGACGTTCGCCATGAACCCCCTTCCCCGTTCGTCCCGCGCCGGTTTTACCTTGATCGAACTCCTGGTGGTGATTGCCATCATCGCCATCCTGGCGGGGATGTTGCTTCCCGCCCTGGCCCGCGCCAAAGCCAAGGGCGCACGCACCGTCTGCATGAACAACCTCCGCCAGATCAACCTGTTCATGCAGTTCTACACGGACGAGAACAACGACACCTTCCCCGCCCACCGAAACCAAAACATCAACACGGCCGACGCCGCGCCGTCGCTGACCAACTGGTGGGGGACGACCATCGTGACCTACGGCGGCGGCCGGAGTAACCTGTTCCACGACCCGGCCATCAAGGGCAAGCGCCTGGACGATGGCACCACCTGGCAGTGGAAGTTCGACTGCCACCTGGTCGGTTACGGGTACAACGGCTGGTTCCTGGGCCACCACCCGTACGGCCCCCAAGACATCAACGTGGGCGGAGTCGCGTTTCACGTCGATGATTCCTTCAAACGCAGCGGCATCGTCAGCCCGTCCATGAATCTGGTGGTGGGCGACAAGCAACCTTACGGCAACCCGCCGTCGTGGGGCAGCAGCCTGTGGTGGGAATCGGCCTGCATGGATCCCGCCGTGGTGCGGAACAGCTCGTTCCCGACGTATGAAGGCGTGGAGCCCAAGCGCCACCTGGGCCGCGCGGTGATCGCCTTCAACGACGGGCACGCGGAAGTGCGCCGGAGCGAAAACATCAACCCGCCGGCCAATCCGGCGGACCGCAGCGCCAAGGCGCTCATCAACTCGCAATACTGGGATCCGCTCCAACGCGCGGGCGCCCGGTAGGCGAGTCCGCACCCGAAGACGCCGCTAGCAACGACCGCGACGGCCGCTCCCCATGCCCAACTGAGTAATGCCGAAAGTTGGCTTGGCTGTGGCTGGGCGCGAAACAAGTCTTGCGCTTGCGCCACGCTTCGGCTGGCCGTGGCAGCCTGAGCACGCACGGGAAATTCATTTGCAGCGATAAGTGATTCGAGAAGCGTGAGTTGATGGAGGGGGCTGAACTTTGCCGCCGCAGTTTTTCAGGCTCCGGGCATGAGTCAAACGTCTCGCGCCACGACAAACGCCGGTCCGGTGTCTTTGGCCGGAGTGCAAATCCAACTGCTCTCGACTGCCCAAGCCAAAGCCCGCGCCCGCCGACTGCTGGCCAAGCATCGTTATCTGGGCGACGTGCGCGCCGTGGGCGAGCAACTTTTCTACGCCATCACCGATCCCGGCGGTGACTGGCGGGGCGTGCTGGTTTTTTGCGCCGCCTCCCGCCGCTTGCGCGCGCGGGACCGATGGATCGGCTGGAGCGAGGAGCAACGCCGGCGGCGCTTGCCGCTGGTCGTCAACCACTGCCGCTTCCTGCTCCTGCCCGACAAAACCTTTCCCAATCTGGGTTCCCGTTCCCTGCGCTTGACGCTTGACCGCTTGAGCGCCGACTGGCAGGCCCGCTACGGCCATCCCGTGGTGCTGGTCGAAACGTTCGTCGATCCCGAACAGTTTTGTGGCACCGTCTATACCCGCCAGCGGCTGGCAGGAACTGGGCGCGACCGACGGCTTTGGCCGCGTGCGCCGCGATTTCTACGTCGAGCACCACCAACCCAAGCGCCTCTTCGCCCGCGAACTGGGCAAGCACGCCCGCCGCCGTCTGGCCGCCGACCAGCTCAAACCTACGCTGGCGATGGTCGAAGCCAGAACCCGCCCGCGCAGCCCGCAGAGTCCCGCGCAAATTCGTTCGCTGGTCGAGCACCTCAAAAGCCTGCCCGATTACCGCGCGCGGATCGGCCTTTATCCGCTGTGGAGTCTGGTCGCCCTCGGCGTGCTGGCTCATCTGGGCGGCGCCCCGCGCGGCCAAAAGGATTTGGCCAAATTCGCCAAAGGCCTCGGTCAGGGGCAACGTCGCGCCTTGGGCATCCGCCGGCAGGACGAGCGAACTTTTCCGGCCCCCAGCCAGCCGACCTTTTGCCGGATGATGGAACATATCGACGACGACGCGCTGGAAAAAATCTTCCTCCAGGTGCAGCGACAAATCCGCGGCCCGGCACCCCAGGAGGAACTGGTTGTCCTGGATGGCAAGCAACCGCGCCAGGGCGGCGGCCATTCCATGCTCACCGCCGTCACCGTGCCCAGCCAGCACTACCTGGGCAGCGCCATCGTGGACCCCAAGACCAACGAAATCCCCGTCGCGCGCGCACTCTTCAAAAAGCTCGAACGGGACGGGCGCAAAGTCAGCCTCGACGCCCTGCACACCCAGGGCCAGACCGCGCGCCAACTGGTGCTCGAACACAGCGCCGACTTTCCGCTGACCGTCAAAGCCAACCCACCCACCGTGCGCGAAAACATTGCACGATTAGTCCCAGCGCCGCCGGCGAGCTTTTCCCCCTCGGCAAACGACGCCCACGCTGGCGGGCCAGCGTGAGCTCAACAAAGGCCAGCCCGAACGGCGCGGGTTACGCTCGCGCGCGGCCGCCGCCGAGGCAGTGGAGTTTCCCCGGCGTGGAACAAGTCGCCTTATTGCGGCGCCACTTGCGCCACCACCGCCCGGAAACCGTGGCCCTGGTGACGAGCCTGCCGCCGCAAGAGTTGAGTGCCGCGCAATGGCTCCAAGACAATCGGGCCGCCTGGGGCATCGAAAGCGGCCTGCACCAGCGCTTGGACGTCTCGCACCGGGACGACTGGCGCCGGGTGCGTCGGCCCAAGGCGATGCGGTTGATGGGCCTGTTCCGCCGGTTGAGCAACAGCCTGTTCATGCATTGGCGCAGCCGACAGAAGAAACCTCACCACAAAACCACCACGGATTTTTTCAGCGTCATGAATGCCGAACGTCATCGCTACGCCATTCGCGGCCTCCAGGCCCGCCACCCCAGCTTCCAAACGACTTCGCGAATTCGCCGTGGGGAGCGAGAAATCGGGCAAAAACGAACTTGAACAAGCCGCCGCTACGGCGTACCCAAATAGCCATGTTGACGACACTCAAAGCTACGGTTCAGGGCGACCGCATCCGCTGGCTCGAAAACAGCGAAGGCGTCTTCCCGTCCAGCCGGCTGGTTCAGGCGCTCATCACGCCGCTGGAAGAACCGCCCGCAGCAGCCACTCCCGGCGAACGAACGCAACGCCGTCTGACCGCGCTCAAGAAACTCGCGAGTCTCAACGCCTTCTCCAACATCCAAGACCCCGTGGCGTGGCAGCGCGACGCCCGCGCTGACCGCGAGTTGCCCGGTCGTGAGGCATGAAGCTCGTTGACAGCAACATCATCATCTACGCCAGCAAACCGGGCTTTGACTTTCTGCATCCCCTCCTGGCCGAGCCTGACGTGGCGGTGTCCGTCATCACGCATGTCGAGGCACTTGGCTACCACCAACTCACCGCCGACGAGAAGCTCTACCTCGCCGAGTTTTTCGCCAACGTAGATCGCTTGCCAGTCTCCGAGGCGGTAGTCGAGAAGGCCATCGCTTTGCGACAGACACGCAAGGTGAAACTGGGCGACTCTCTGATTGCCGCCACCGCCTTGGCGCACGGGGCCACGCTGGTCACGCACAACACGGACGACTTCAAGTGGATTGCCGGGCTGATGTTGCTCGATCCTCTCGTGACAACGCGCGCCAGTTGACCCGCGCGCCAAACGCATTCGCGCAGCCGCACCACAGCTTCGACTGGGTCTTGAGCTGGACGTGGGTTCCCAGCCCGATGTCGGCTTCGTAGTCCATAAACGTCGGGCAAGTTAAGCACGATGGCTCGCGCTTGGACACGGATTCCTCGCGTTATGAAGACGCCCCGCAACGCTGAATCCTACGGGCCAGTCGTGGCGGACTCCCGCCCGGCCGGGCTCAACCCGCCACGAGCTGGCGATGCCGGCCGAAGGCGCCGCGCAGCGCGCGCGACAACTCGTCTTGAAGCGCCTGGAGTTCCGCGTAAGTCGCCACGTTCGCCTGCTTCGGCGTGGCCGTCTGCGCGGGGTTCAGCGCCACGAATTCGTCGGTGATCGCTTCGATGCCGACCTTCTCGCCCCGCTGGTTGCGCCAGCACCACAGCGCCTGCAGCGCCGCGCCGCAGGCCGCGCCTTCGCCCACCTTGAGCGTGACGACTTCAGCGTTGAAGATGTCCGCCATGATCTGGCGTCACAATTTCGAGTTGGCACCGCCGCCGCCGCGCGCGCCCGTGGCCTTGTCTGGCGCGGCGGGGGCCACGTTGGTCGCAAGGTCGAAGCGGGCGCGTTCGTTACCGGTGCGAGTTGCGGCCGGTTCGTCAGTGCCCACGCGAGCCAATCCGGCGTGGGCAGCGTCTGGGCGGACACTAACCACGCGAACACAGGCGAAAGAAGCAGAGTGATGGCCGTCGCCTTACGGCCGCGCAGGGAGCCGGAGATGAGCAGAGGTTTCGTCTTCATATGCCGCGTCAATGGGCCTGACATCTTCGCGTTCTGTTCCTCTCAGGCGCTGCTGCCAACTACGTTGCGCGACCTGTGCCAAGGGACTGCACCGTCGTAGTTGTGTTTCCAGAAATACTCCGATTTCTCCCGTAGCGCTTTGCGTCCCTTCCAGTCCAAGTATTCATTCTTCTGCGTGAATTCATTGAAGACATCTCGAGGCCCCATTTCCCTTTTCATTTTTTCCTCGGCCTGATGGGCGCGCCATTCCGCCTCCGCTAGAAGACGCAGGGCTTCCAGCAGGTTGTCGTCACTCTTCCTCGGTGACTTGAGCTTCGCGCATCCCAGACCATCGCGGAGTCCGGTTCGATCCTGGCTGTTAACGGGGTCGTTGCCAACGTAGCCGTAAAGCTGCAAACCACCCGCAAGCAGGATCGGGTCGTTGGCGGTCCAGCGACCACTCGATGGCTGATAATCCCGCGCGCCGAAGCGGATCAACTCGTGGTCCGGGTCGGTCAGGCCGCCCGCGAACCCGAACGGCAAATCCAGCGCCGGCGCCGTGTCCAGCACCACGTTGCCGAAGGCGTCATAGTCCATGCGTTTGAGCACCGCGCCGCTGGCGTCCACCACCAAGCGCGGGCTGCCGAGTTGGTCGGTGACGATGTGATTCGTCGCGCCGTTGCGAATGAAGGCCACCGGCGTCCAGCGTCCGCCGTAGATAAAGGTGGTGCGGAGCGCACCGTTGCCGTCGTATTCGGCCAACGGCATTAGGCCCTCGCCATAAAGCCAGGCGTGGGTGCGGACGCCGTTCACGGCGCGGGCGATGCGCCGGCCCCGGCTGTCGTGCAAGTAAGTGATGTGCCGTCCGTCCGGCAAGTCCACGCCCGCGAGCGTGCCGTCGGTGTTGTAGTGGAACGTCGTCACCACGCCCGAGATCCCTGCGGTTTGGAGGCGACCGTCGGTGTCATAGGTGAACGTGCGAATGCCGGCCTGGAGAAGTTTGTTGTTCGCGTCGTAACGGTAGTCGCCGGCGGTCAACGTCTCGCTGGTGAGCGTGTTGGTCAGGCCGATGCGGTTGCCGACGGCGTCGTAGGCGTAGGCTTCCACCGTCACGCCATCGCGTTTCACTTCCACCAGTTGACCGACAGTGTCGTAGGTGTAGTCCCAAGTCACGGTCGTGCCGGCAATGGTTTCCGTCTTGCGCATGATCCGGCCCAGCGCGTCGTAGCTCCGGTCCACGCGGTAGAGTTCCGCGCCGTGCGCCGCGATGCTGTTGGTGATTTCGCCGAATTCGTTCCGCTGGTAGGCGATGGTGAACGCGCCGTCGTTGATACCGCTGAGCAAGCCGTTGGTGGGATCGCGCGGCAGGTGGAGGGTGCCCACGTTGGTGAGCAAGCCATCTCCATCGAAGCGGTTGGTCAAGGTGAGTCCGGCGTAAGTCATCTGCGCCACGCGCAGGTCGTTGTCGAAGACGTAGCGGATCGCGCCGGTGATGACGCCGCTCCACACCGCGTTGGTGAGCAGGTTGCCGTCGTAGGCGAAATCCACCTGCTGGCCATCGCGCGAGGCGGCGCTGGCCAGCAGACCGTTCGTCGCGTGGTAGGTGAAGGTGTGGTTGCCCTCCGGCGTTTGGATGCTGGCGAGTTGGCCGTTCGTCGTATAGTTCCACTGCAGCGCCTGGCCGGACGGGAACTGGCGGCGGATGAGTTCCTGGTCCTGGTTGTAGGTGAACGT
>JAKCAB010000473.1 GCA_021839785.1 bacterium
GCGGGATTGAAGCCGCTGAACGCTACGCTGGCCGCGCTGGGAAGAGCCCTTGTCCATGATCCAGCACACCCGGCGGGCCGGGCGAGACGGTTCCTGGTGCATGACCTGGGCGACCAGCCGATCGAAAGGCGCGATACCGCTCTTGGCTTCACAGCGAGCGAAGAGTTTGGCCCGGTGCACATCCCAGGCCGCCAGGTAAGCCCACGCCCCCTTCCGCTCAGACTCATGCTCGACCTTCCTGGGCCGCTTCGGTGCGGGAGACACGGTGCCATGCAGACGGCGGCGGGCTTGGATGCTGGTCTTCTCGTCGGTCGAGCGCCCGAATTCATCCGCCGGCAGATCCTGGCCCTGCCATTGGCCCTGGTAGAGATCCAGAATCCGTCCGGCTTTCGGGGCGAAATCCGGATCGCGGGGGAAGATCCAGCAGCGAGGCTGCCAGGGCCGGATGGCATCCTCGTGGATCCCAGCGCCAGAGCGTCGTCCCGCTGACCTGCGCGACCAGACCGCTCTGGCAGACGTGTCGAGTCAGTTCCTCCACACTCCAACGCGACAAGGGGACGTGATGGGGGGCGGGCAGTTCACAGGCCCGGGCCTTAACGCGGACGACCAGTTCTGGGGGGAAAAGACCGGGGGCGGCCCGGTCGGGGACGTTCCTCCAACCCGGGTAGGCGCTCTTCGAAAAAGCGTTTGCGCCATTGGCTGACGACTTCGCGCCGGGTGTCCAGGCAACGGGCGATGTCATCGTGGGCGCGGCCCTCGGCGGCCTGGAGTACCCTTTGGGCGCGGAGCACCTGATCATACGGCAACGTATACTTGGCAGCACGGCTCGCCAGTTCCGCTCGCTCTTGGTCGGTGAGCTCGATTTTGAATGGGCTGGTTCGAGGCACATGGCGGACATGCCGTAATGTCCGCCAATTGCAAGGTATAATACGTTATCGTATTTATGGAATAGCCCCCTAAGGATTCAGGCGGGCGTGGAACCACAGCTTTGCGTTTGGAGCAATTCCGCGGCGAGGATACCTTGCGGCCGGTTGCGTAAAACTGTCGCCTATGAAACGTTCCTGTCTCGCAGTCTGCGCCGCGTCGCCGACCGAACCCCAGCCGCCCGTCATGTTTCCAGTTTGGCGGTGGCTTATCTGTGGCTTGTTCCTGCTCTCGGCCGTGCTGCCCACGCGGGCGGCCACGCCCAAGCGACCGGTCGCGGACGAGTATTTCGGCACGCGGATCGTCGATGATTACCGCTGGCTCGAAGCCGGCAACGACCCGACGGTTCAGCAGTGGAGTGACGAGCAGAACGCCAGGACGCGGGCATACCTGGACGCGCTGCCGGGCCGCCCGGAACTGGCGAAGCGCCTCACCGAACTGCTCAGCGACCAAGCGCCCACCTGGTTCAACGTCATCGACCGCCAGGGCGTGTTGTTTGCGATGAAGATGCAGCCGCCCAAAGCGCAGCCATTGCTGGTGGGGCTGAAGTCGTTGGACAGCCTGGAAGGCGAACGTGTCTTGCTCGACCCGCTCACGCTCGATCCCTCCGGCGAAACGGCAATGGACTTCTTTGTGCCATCGCTCGACGGCAAATGCGTCGCGGTGTCGCTGTCGCGGAAAGGCACGGAGCGCGGCGACGCGCATGTTTATGACGTGGCAACCGGCCAGGAACTTGCCGGGGACGCCGTTCCCGCCGTGAACACCGGCACCGCCGGCGGTTCGTTGGCCTGGACGGCCGAGGGCTTTTTCTACACCCGCCATCCGCTCGCAGGCGAACGGCCGAAGGCGGATCTCGGTTTTTACCAGCGGGTCTATTTCCACAAGCTGGGCACATCCACGAAGGCTGACCGCTACGAGTTGGGCAAAGACTTCCTCCGCATTGCGGAAAACTTCCTGACCAGCTCCGCCGACGGCCAATGGGCGGCGGACTTGGTTCAAAAGGGCGACGGTGGTGAGTACGAGTTGTTCCTGCGTTCGCCAGACGGCGCGTGGACAAAGCTCGCGACGTACGAAGACCGAATCGTCCAGGTCCGTTTCGGCCGGGACGCTGCGCTGTATCTGCTTTCGCGGAAGGGAACGCCGAACGGCCAGGTGCTGCGCTTGCCGCTGGTGCCCGGCCAACTGGCGTTGGCGCAGGCCAAGGTGGTGGTGCCGGAAGGCGACGCAGCGATCGAAGAAGTCCTGCCCGCGAAGACGCGGCTCTACCTGGCCGAGCAACTCGGCGGGCCGAACCGCGTGCGCATGGTGGCACTTTCTGGCGAGGCGTTGGGCACGATTCCCGCACCGCCCGTCACCGCGCTGGGTGGCCTCGAGGGAGTCGGCGGCGAGGACGATGTCGTGGTGTCGATCACCGGTTACCTGTCGCCGCCGGGCCTGTTCCGCTTCGCCGCCAAGGAGGGCCAGCTTCACGCCACGCCATACGCGGCGAAGTCGCCGGCAGACTTGAGCGCGTACGAGGTGGTGCGCCAGGAATGCGTGTCCAAGGACGGCACGAAGGTGCCTTTGAACATCGTTTGCCGGAAAGGGCTGAAGTTCGACGGGCAAAACCCGACGCTGTTGACCGGCTACGGCGGCTTCGGCATTTCGATTACGCCGCGCTTCAATCCCGCGCTGCCGGTGTGGTTGGAGGCCGGCGGGGTGTTCGTGGAAGCCAACATCCGGGGCGGCGGTGAGTTTGGCGAGACGTGGCACCAGCAGGGCATGCTGCACCACAAGCAAAACGTCTTCGACGACTTCCTCGCCGCCGCGCGCTGGCTCGTCGCGCACCGGTACACCTCGCCGGACAAGCTGGCCATCGAAGGCGGTAGCAACGGCGGCCTGTTGATGGGCGCGGCGCTGACCCAGGCGCCTGACTTGTTCAAGGCGGTCGTGGCGCACGTGGGCTATTTCGACATGCTGCGTTTCGAGGTCGCGCCCAACGGCGTCTTCAATACCACCGAGTACGGCACGGTGAAAAACGAAGCGGACTTCCGGGCGTTGGCCGCGTATTCGCCGTACCAGCACGTAAAGGATGGCACGCAATACCCGGCGGTGCTTTTCCTCACCGGAAAGAACGACCCGCGCGTCGATCCGTTCCATTCGCGCAAGATGGTGGCGCACCTGCTGGCCTCAGGCACGAAGCAGCCGGTCCTGCTGCGCACCGCCGACACCGGCCACGGCATCGGCACGCCGCTGGCCGAGCGCATTGCGCAAGCCGTGGATACGGACGCCTTCCTGTTTCAACAACTGGGGATGAAGGCGAAGTAGCCGGAATTTCAGGGTTGTGACGGGGGCGGAAGCTAGAAGCCTTGGTTTGCTGGCCAACGATCAAAGAACCCCCCATCAAGTAGTTCTCGTTGTCTCCGCAAATCGCGGCCGACGCGGGTCTCAACGAGCGCGCGGTCAAGTTGCATCGCCACGGCATGGTGACCAGGCTGCGTGTCAAGCGGTCCACCATCGATGGATACAACCTGCTGCCCGCGCTCGAGGGTGAAGCCGTCTGGCCGTGCCACGAGTTCATCTATTGGACTGACGACGGCAGCGTCGCGGCCCGGCGTTACGACCAGTGGAAGGTCACCTTCCTGCGGCAGAACGCCCACGGGTTGCACGTGTGAATGGAGCCTTTCGAGGCGCTGCGCGCGCCCTTGATCGGCAATCTGCGCTCCGCTCCGTTTGAGCGCGCTGAGTATGAGAGCTATGGCTACAACCAGTGGTTCGCCGAGCACATGTTCGTGTTCGCGCCCGCCGGTGCCTACGTCGGGCAGTGGCTGCAAAGCTTCCGCGAGTTCCCGCCGCGTCGGAAGCCCGGCAGCTTCAACCTCGACCGCGTAATGGTAGCGGTGACCAGCCAACCGGGCAGCGGCAAATGACGCTGCGCTCAATGACACGCTGACTCAACCCACCGGGCCGCACCCGTCCCAGCCGGGTGTGGCCCACCTTGGAGCGCGGGATTCATCCCGCTTCAACGAACGAATGAATGCAGAGGCAGAGAGCACCGAGGACGCTTCGAAATTTCGGATCGTGAAGTGGACTGAAGCCTGCGCTCCCATTCAAGTTCTGAAAGCCACAACCAGGAAAATGAAAACCACCCGCACACAAAACCGCCCCGCCGCCGCACTCGTTGGCGCGCTGGCGTTGATTGCGACCGTCGTGCAGGCTGCCGATCCGCTGCCTTCGTGGAATGACACCGTGCCGAAGAAAGCCATCGTGGCGTTCGTCGAGCGCGTAACCCAACCCGGCTCCCCGGATTTCGTGCCGGCCGCCGGCCCATCGCCGCGTTCGACAATTCGGATGGCGACCTGCAAATGCTCCCATCCACCGCCGCCGGCCGCGGTGCGCGCTTCTGCCGCTACGTCCATTACACCGACGCCGGGTGCGAGTGGGCCTATGACCGCCAGTCCAGCATCGGCCGCCTCGGCTAAGGTCACGATGAAGCCAGGGCCAAAGGCTGGACCGTCGTGAGCTTGAAGGACGACTGGAAGCGGGTTTTGCATTCGGACAACTGACTGCCATGGACCATGTTTGGGATGCGCGTACGGGGCAGGCTTCAATGAGCGGGCTCGAGTGTCGCGCTCGTCAGCGATTCGACCTGCGCCGCCAGGATCTGGCCTTGCTCTCCATGCCCTCGGCTTCCTTTGCCAGCAGGGCGGAGCGCTGTTCAACAATGGAGTTGCCCGCCGGCCGCGTTGCCGTCAGCCGCATCCTCTCGAAATTGCGGCCGGCCACGGGGCCTCGCGCCCGCACCGCCTCTTGGGTTCTCGTGAAAGCATGATTAGCGGTGCCGAAACCGGCCATTGGTGAAAGGAAACCCCAAGGCGGTTGAACCTTTCTTCGGGTGGGGTGTCGAAAGCCATACCGGTTCATTCGTTGCCATGAAGACTACCAAAGTACTTGTGCCCTGGCAGGAAGGGTTGCACGCCCGGCCGGCCGCCCGGCTGGTGCGACGGATTCGCCATCTGCGCTCGCGGATTCTGCTCCGCACCGGCCAACGGGTGGCCGACGGCAGAAGCATTCTCTCGGTCCTCATGCTCTGCGCCACGCTCAACACCGCGATCGACATCGAGGCGTCCGGCGAGGACGAGGAAACCGCCATCCGCGTCGTGGAAAGCCTGTTCGTGGATCCGACAGTTTCGGATTGGGATCAATCGGACGGCGACCTGGCCCTGGAGTTCGGCGCGGATGGCGCATTCGGCGCCCACCCCTTGCCGGAATCCAAAGCGACCGGCACGACGTGACCGGCATGGCTTTCCCCCGACCGAGTTCAAGAAGTCCCGCGACCGCGGTGCCGCTCAACGCGGGAATTCGGTCGTAGTCTTCGGCCGCGCGCGGGCTCAACGCCGCCGCCGCTGAGCCATCAGCACACCCGCCAGCGCGCCGCTGAGATGGCCTTCCCAGGAAATCGGGCCGTTCTGCGGCAACACGCCGTAAAAGAGGCCGCCGTACAGCACCGCCACCAGCACCGCCACAAAGGCAGCCCGCCAACTCCGCAAGACGAATCCGGCCGCCACCAGGTAAGTGGCCAGGCCGTAAATCAGTGAACTCGCGCCCAGGTGCACCGTGCCGCCACGGCCGATCAGCCAGGTGCCCAGCCCGGCGGCGATCCAGATGCCCGCCAGCGTCGGCCACGGCCGGTAGCGCCGATCCGCAAACAGCAAGACCAGCAGCACGAAGAGGGGAAAGGCGTTCGCGAGCAGGTGCGCCGCGTTCGCGTGCAACAGCGGCGCGAAGACCACGCCGATCAGGCCCGGCGCGGTGCGGGGCACGATGCCGAAGTTGCGCAGCCCGGGCAGCAGCATCGTGGCGAAGCCGACCAGGAACAGCACGCCGACCAACGTGGCGCTGGTCGGCACGGCTTCATTCCAACGATCGCCTCGGGCAGCCATGCGCGTGCGGCCGTTCATCTCCCGCCGGCCGGCCGCGGTCAAGCCTCCCGCCGCTCAAAGCGCCTGACCCGTCGCCCCGTCGAAGGCGTGCGCCCGATCGAGTCGCAGCGTGACGGTAATGCGTTCGCCGGGGCGCACCGCTGTCACGCACGTCACCTGCGCCACCAACCGGCAGCCTTCCGCGTCCAGATGGAGGCACGCGCCGTCCGCGCCCAGCGGCTCCACCAACTCGACCAGTGCGTTCAGCGTTTCGCCCGCGGACTCCGCGCCGGCGCTGCCCAGAACGACGTGTTCCGGCCGCAAGCCCAGCGTGATGGTCCGGCCGCCGCGGTCCGCCCAGCGCGTTGCCAGCGTGCCGGGCAACGTCCACGGCCGACCGGGCCGGCCTTCGGCGGCGGCGAACTGCCATTGGCCATCGCGGGAAGTCAGCGTGCCCGGGATCAGATTCATTGGCGGCGACCCGATGAAGCCGGCGACGAAGACATTTGCCGGTTGCTCGTAAAGCTCGCGCGGCGGCGCGACTTGCTGCAATGCGCCGGCGCACAACACCGCCACGCGGTCGCCCAGGCTCAGCGCTTCGGCCTGGTCGTGGGTGACGTGCAGCCACAGGCCGCCGAGTTCGCGATGGACGCGCGCGATCTCGCGTCGGAGCTGCGCGCGCAACGGGGCGTCCAGCGCGGCCAGCGGTTCGTCGAGCAGCAGCACCCGTGGCCGGTTGATCAGCGCCCGCCCAAGCGCGACGCGCTGGCGTTCGCCGCCGGACAATTCGCCCGGGCGACGGCCGAGCACCGGCGCGAGACCCAACAGGGCGGAGACTTCGCGGACGCGCGTCTCGATTTCCGCGCGCGCCACGCGGCGCAGGCGCAGGCCCAAAGCCAGGTTTTCGAAGGCGCTGAGATGCGGGTACAAAGCGCCGCTTTGAAAAACGAAACCGACGCCGCGCGCCGCCGGCGGCACCCCCGCCAGGTCGCGATCGTCCATTTGAATGCGGCCCGCGGAAGGCGTCTCGAGGCCGGCGATGAGGCGCAAGAGCGTGGTTTTGCCGCACCCGGAAGGACCGACCACGGCGAGCAACTCGCCGCTGGCGACGGCGAGGTTGAGCGAACGGATGGCCGGCACCGTCCGGCCGTGCGGCCCGACGAAGTCTTTGCTGACGTTTTCCAGGACAATGCCCGCCATGCCGGGCGAGCTTCGGCGAACCCGCCGGAGGCGTCGAGGGCGGAGTCGATTTTTACACTTCCCGCGCGGGCGGGATGTCCCGATGCTGTTCGCGCAGCACGCCCGGCGAAGCCGAATACCACACCGGCGACGCTCCACCGGGATTTCTCGCGCGGGACCCGCCGCATCCCTTCCGGCCCGATCATTCACGTGCACGGGCGGCACAGGCACGAATGCCTGTTGCGTTGCGGGGTACAAGTGGTTATTAATCTCGAAATTTTGGACACGAACGCAGAGTGAACGGAACGAACCGAACGAAGATGACGACCCAGCCTGAAGGCCATTCGGCGGCGGGCGGCCGCCCCTTGCTTGGACCCCCTGCAAAGCAGGGTTTGTACGACCCCTGGTTTGAGCACGACGCGTGTGGCGTCGGCTTTGTGGTCAACATCAAGGGCAAGGCCTCGAACGAGATCATCCGCCAGGGGCTGCGGGTGCTGGAGAACCTGACCCATCGCGGCGCCTGCGGTTCGGAAGCCAACACCGGCGACGGCGCCGGCGTGCTCATCCAGATGCCGGACAAATTTCTGCGCAAGGCCACGGCCCACGCGGGCATCAAATTGCCGCCGCAGGGCCAGTATGGCGTGGGGATGTTGTTTCTGCCGCCCGACCCGGCGCAGCGCCGGAACTGCGAGCGGCTTTTCGAGGTGATCGTGGCCGAGGAAGGCCAGGAGGTGCTCGGCTGGCGCACCGTGCCGACCGACAATTCGACGATCGGCAATTCCGCCAAGGCGAGCGAGCCGTTCATGCGCCAGGTGTTCATCGGGCGGAGCCCGAACCTGGCGGACGACCTGGCGTTCGAGCGCAAGCTGTTCGTGATCCGCAAGCGCGCGGTCACCGAGATTCGCAACTCGGGCCTCAAGGGCAGCCACTATTGGTACAGCGCCAGCATGTCCTACAAGACGCTTTGCTACAAAGGCATGCTCACGCCCGACCAGTTGGCGCAATATTACCCGGACCTGAACGATCCGAACCTCGAGAGCGCGCTGGCGCTGGTCCACTCGCGTTTCAGCACGAACACGTTTCCCAGTTGGGAGCGCGGCCACCCGTACCGGTACGCGGCCCACAACGGCGAGATCAACACGCTGCGCGGCAACATCAACTGGATGCACGCGCGCCAGGCGATGTTCGAGTCCGACCTGTTCGGCGAGGACATCAAGCAGATTCTTCCGATCATCAACACCAACGGCAGCGACTCGGCGATGTTCGACAATTGCCTCGAGCTGCTGGTCCTCGCCGGCCGCTCCCTGCCGCACGCGGTGATGATGATGATCCCGGAACCGTGGCAAAACCACGAGCGCATGAGCGATGAGAAGCGGGCGTTCTACGAGTATCACTCGTGCCTCATGGAACCGTGGGACGGCCCGGCCTCGATCGCGTTCACGGACGGCATCCAGATCGGTGCTGTGCTGGACCGCAACGGCCTGCGGCCTTCGCGGTATTACGTCACCAAGGACGACTTGGTGGTCATGGCGTCGGAGGTGGGCGTGCTGGACATCCCGCCGGATCGCGTGCAGAGCAAAGGCCGGCTCCAACCGGGCCGCATGTTCCTGATCGACACCCAGGAAGGCCGCATCATCGCCGACGAGGAAATCAAGCACGAGACCGCCTCGGCCCAGCCGTACCGGCAGTGGCTGAACAAGCACCAGGTTGAACTCGCGCACCTGCCCGATCCGCCCTCCGTGCCGGAACCGGATCACAAAACCGTCCTGCAACGCCAGCAGGCGTTCGGCTACACCTTCGAGGAATTGCGCCTCCTGCTGGTGCCGATGGCGCGCGACGGCGTCGAGGCGGTGGGTTCGATGGGCAACGACACCCCGCTCGCCGTGCTCTCGAACCGGCCGCTGCTGCTGTACAATTATTTCAAGCAGATCTTCGCCCAGGTGACGAATCCGCCGATCGACTGCATCCGCGAGGAGATCGTCACGGCCACGGAAACCTGCACCGGCTCCGAACGGAACCTGCTCCTGCCCGTCCCGGAGAGCTGCCACCTGATCAAGCTCAAGACGCCCGTCCTCACCAATGAGGAACTGGCGAAACTCCGGCATGTCGCCCAAGGCGACTTCCGGTCGGTCACCCTGCCGATTCTCTTCAATCCGGCCGAAGGACCGATCGGCTTGGAAAAGGCGATGGCCGCGTTGTACGCAAAGGCCGACCGCGCGATCCAGGAAGGGATCAACATCATCATCCTGTCCGATCGCGGCATCGACGCCGAGAACGCGCCGCTGCCGGCCTTGCTGGTCGTTTCGGGGTTGCACCACCACCTGATCCGCAACGGCACGCGCACGCGCGTCGGATTGGTGCTCGAATCGGGCGAACCGCGCGAGGTGCATCATTTCGCCTTGCTGATCGGCTACGGCTGCAGCGCCATCAACCCGTACCTCGCCTTCGAGACCCTCGACGACATGATCCGCCAGGGTCTGCTCAAAGACATCGACCACAAGACTGCGTGCAAGAATTACGCGAAGGCAGTCGTCAAGGGCGTGGTGAAGGTGTGCTCGAAGATGGGCATCTCCACCATCCAGAGCTATCGCGGCGCGCAGATTTTCGAGGCCATCGGCCTGCACCATTCAGTCATCGACAAGTATTTTACCTGGACGCCGTCGCGCATCGAAGGCGTGGGCCTGGACGTGATCGCTCAGGAAGCCATCGCCCGCCACCAGCAGGCTTTTCCGGATCGGCAGGTGAACGGGCACGCGCTGGACGCCGGCGGCCAGTACCAATGGCGGCAGGACAGCGAGTTTCACCTGTTCAACCCGGACACGATCCACCAGCTCCAGAAGGCGGTCCGGCTGGGCAGCTACCAGTTGTACCAGCAGTACGCCCGCAGCGTGAACGAGCAGGCGGACAACTTGTGCACGCTCCGCGGCCTGCTCGATTTCAAACCGCGCCCGCCCGTGCCGATCGACGAGGTCGAGTCGGTCGAGTCGATCATGAAGCGCTTCAAGTCCGGCGCCATGAGCTACGGCTCGATCAGCCAGGAAGCGCACGAGACCCTGGCGATCGCGATGAACCGCATCGGCGGCCGCAGCAACACCGGCGAAGGCGGTGAGGATCCGCAGCGGTACGTCTGGCAGAACGAACTGGGCGACTCGAAGAATTCCGCGATCAAACAGGTGGCTTCCGGGCGCTTCGGCGTCACCAGCTATTACCTCGTCAACGCGCGCGAACTGCAGATCAAGATGGCGCAGGGCGCCAAGCCCGGCGAAGGCGGACAGTTGCCCGGCCAGAAAGTTTATCCGTGGATCGCCAAAGTGCGTCACTCGACGCCCGGCGTGGGGCTGATTTCGCCGCCGCCGCACCACGACATCTACTCGATCGAAGATCTCGCCGAGTTGATTCACGATCTGAAGAACGCAAACGAAAACGCCCGCATCAGCGTGAAGCTCGTCTCCGAGGTCGGCGTGGGCACGATCGCCGCCGGGGTGGCCAAAGCCCACGCGGACGTGGTGCTCATCAGCGGCCACGATGGCGGCACCGGCGCGTCGCCCCAAACCAGCATCAAACACGCGGGCCTGCCGTGGGAACTCGGCCTGGCGGAAACCCACCAGACGCTGGTGTTGAATAATCTCCGCAGCCGCATCGCGGTCGAGACGGACGGCCAGTTGAAGACCGGCCGGGACGTGGTCATCGCCACCCTGCTGGGGGCGGAGGAATTCGGCTTCGCCACCGCGCCGTTGGTCGCGATGGGGTGCATCATGATGCGGGTCTGCCACTTGAACACCTGCCCGGTGGGCGTGGCCACGCAGAACCCGCAACTCCGCAAGAACTTCATGGGCCAGCCGGAGCACGTCGTGAACTTCATGCGCTTCGTCGCCCAGGAAACGCGCGAGTGGATGGCGCGACTCGGCTTCCGCACCATCGACGAAATGGTCGGCCACACGGAGGTCCTCGAGCCGCGGCGCGCCGTGGAGCACTGGAAGGCGCGCGGGCTGGACTTCACGAACATCCTGTATCGACCCGAGGCGGACAAGAGCGTCGGCCGGTACTGCCAGGTGGCGCAGGACCACGGCCTGAAGGATTCGCTCGACAAGACCACGTTGCTCGAACTCTGCCGGCCGGCGATCGAGCGCGGCGAGCGCGTCCGGGCCGAACTGCCGATCCGGAATGTGAATCGCGTGGTCGGCACGATCACCGGCAGCGAGATCA
>JAKCAB010000242.1 GCA_021839785.1 bacterium
GTGGATTCCCCACGAAGGTGATTTCACCGAGGCTACGTGCCTCGACGCCGCCCGCACCTTCAATCGCGCTGGCGAACTGGCCGCGATGCAGGGCATCAAGTTCTTCTATCACAACCACGGTTACGAGTTTCAGCCATTCGCCAACGGCACTTTGTTCGACCTCCTGGTGGCGAAGACCAACCCCAAGTTCGTGTTCTTCCAAATGGACCTGCTCTGGACGGTGCACCCCGGCCAAGACCCGGTGAAGCTGCTCGAGCGGTACCCGAAGCGCTGGGTGCTCATGCACCTCAAGGACCTCAAGAAAGGCGTCAAGGGCGACCTGACCGGCGGCACCGACGTGAAGAACGACGTCATCCTCGGCACCGGCCAGATGGACTTCCCCGCCATCTTCAAGGCGGCCAAGAAGACCAAGATCAAATACTACTTCATCGAAGACGAGTCGCCGTGGTCGGTGACCCAGATTCCCCAAAGCCTGCACTACCTCGACAACGTCGAGTGGTGACGGATTTCCGTCGAAGGGCGACGTGAGGGGATCCGAGTGGTGCGCAGCGGGGAAGTGCGACCGCACAATTCTCGAGCGAGGGTTGTCTGCGCAGATGGAGCACATTGAAGACGCACCGTCCTGCCGCCATACCGCTCACGCGGGCGGAGAGAAATGAGGATCGAACTGCGCGCGACCTGCCATAAATACGGCGCTGTGTCGGCGCTGGACAAGGTGTCGCTTGCGGTGGAACCCGGCCAACTCGTCGCCGTACTCGGGTCGAACGGCGCCGGCAAGACCACGCTGCTGCGCTGCCTGGCCGTTGGAGGCTAGGGATTGGGCGAGCTGGGCATAGGGCTTTGCCGCTGTCCACCGCGGCGCGGTAGGCGGCCCGCAGTTCGCTGAGGCCGAGCAGCCCGACGACTTGGGTGCGCAGGCCGGCCAGGAATCCATTCATGCCGAGCGCGCGGCCCACGAACTTGTCGAGCGATCCCATCGCTTGCTGGAAACCACCCAGGCGGGCCTGGCTGTCAATCACCACTTGCAGGTTCGCGGCCTTCATGCGAGGAGTCGGCCATGCTGACGATCATGACGGTCACGGTGCTGTTGCTGCTGGGGGTCATTCTGGTGCCGGCGGCGGTCCTGGCGCTGGCGCAGACGCTGGGGCCGGCACTGGTGGCCATCCTGGGGGCCGCGTGGCCGGTGCTCGTGCCCGCGCTGGCGCTGGCGTACCTCACCGAATGGCTGGTGGCTCGCTGGCGCCGGCGCCATCCCCGGCCGCCGAGCTGGGATCCTCACGTCTGAGCCCGGCGCAGCAGTTGCCCGGTCAGCTTTTCGAGTTGTCTTCCCGAATCTCCTCCCCACAGCGTTGGCGTCAAAACGCTGGCCAGCACCACGAGCATGCGCAGATCGTCCACCGCTTCCTTGCGGCTCACGCTGTCGGAAAGCAGCTTGAGTTGCGCCATGCTGCATTGCGTCGCCCCTTCGAGGCTGTGTCCGATGCGGACGGCGAGGTCGGCGGCGATCAGTCCAAGGTCTTCGTGGAAGATGGGCTTGCGTCCGACTCCGACGGCGCTGAGTTCGACTTCGCTTTCGGCGAGGGTTTCGCGTAGAGCGGCAAGCGACTCTTGAGGCACATCCGCTGGAAGTCCCAGGCTTCGAGTTCCGCCTTGCCCTCGGGTGAAGAGGGATCGAGCACTCTGCCGGAGATTTGCGTGGTCGGATTCATAGGCGGCGGCTTGGTCAACGTTCCACTTCACGGCCCCGGAGTCAATGTCCGCCTGGGAGCCGAATAGACTTTGCAGCGCAAGCCGGAGCTCGGTCGAGAGCCCGGTCACGTCGGCCTGCAGTTGCGCATTGAAATCGGCCGCGATCGGGCGCAGCGGCCCTGGCGCTGTTTGATCGGCCGCGGCTGCTTTTGCTGCCGCTCGCGCAGTATGTCCTCATGGTGGCGATGGCGATTCATGTGGCGGCCTTCTGCCCCCCGCTCCTGCGGAAATTCGTCCCCGCGGTCTTTCCCCTGATGCTGTTCGCGTTCTTTTTGCAGAAACTGGTGGAACCTGTGATCGCCTGGCACGCGCATTGGGCTTGGTGGGTGCCCCCCTCCGGCTGGCTGAATTACGCCTTTCAGCGGGGTTGAGTCGAAGGCGACCGATGGGCGCTCACGCTGGTGCTGCCAGCGCTCCTGCCCCTCTGGCTGCTGCCGCAATACTGGCGGCGACTGCGGGACCAGTTTGCTCTGGGCGAACCGGACCTGCGACCCGGCTGGCCGCCCGTCGATGTCGAGACCACTGGTGGCTTGGCGGTGGACGCCGCGCGGCCGTCCGAAGCATCGGGACCTACGGCCATCGAAGAGGCGATTCGGTCCCGCGAATTCCTGCGGCCTCTCGCTTGGGCGCAAATCGGCTTCATCGAGCGCTTGGTGCTGGCCTGGCTTAGCTCGCGGGAGCGGTTGGTGCTCGAATTCATGTTGACCCCCGATCCGCGCTGCACCCACCGATTCTGGAGACTGCTGCGCTTCGCGGGTGTGGGAGCAGCGCTCTGCCTGGTTCCCAGCGGTTGGCTGAGAGGTGCGGGTGGGTTTCTCATAGCCGCCGCAACTGGTCTCGGAACCGTCGTGCTGCTCCTCGAGTCGTGGCGCGGCTTTGCCGCGGGATATTCGGGCGGGATGAACGTGCCGACGTGCGCGCTACACCCTCTGAGCTTCCGCGAGATCCACCGGATCATCTGCAAGGTGGCGCTGGTGCGTTCAGGGATTCTGTCGGCCGTCGTGGTGCTGGCGGGCGGTTTCCTGGGCTGGCGATTCAGCGAATCGGCCGCGCGAGGCATCGACCTGGCCCTGCGTGGTGTCGTGTTATGCATGGCGGTGCTCCCGGTCCTGATGCTCTGGCATTTCAGCCAGGTGACGAACGACACTTCCCAGATGCGCCTCCCGGCCTCGGCGCTGTTTCTGATCCTGATCCTCGCCCAAGTTGGCTTCGGCATCGCGACGTTCTTTGTGGAATGGCGAAGTGCCTTACTGATCTGCGTGCCCGGCTTGGCATTGCTGTCTGGCGGGCTCTTTCTGCTTTACCGGCGAGCTTGGGAACACGGGTAGTTCGACTTGATCCGCTGTAGTCCGTCGGGGAGTGAAAGAGTGGCTGGCCGGACGGTTACGGCTTGGGGCGCAGCTTGGCGATTTGTTTCTCCAAGGCCGGCCCGATGTCTTCCTGGTAGAAGTACGCGTCGCGGTCGCCCGCCGCGCTCCAACTGTGCAGGAAGAGCATTTTGTCGAACTTGATCCAGCGCGCGGAGCCGTCCATGAAGACCTCGTTGCCGCCGGCAGGAATGCCCGCGGCGGCCTTGTGCGGGGGCATGCCCTTGAAGGCGGTGTCGCGCCCGCCGCCCCATTTGCCGTCGATCTTGAGGTTCGCGTCGGCGGCCAGCACCCAGCCCGGACCGGCGGTGCTGGTCTTGACCGGACTGCGCGAGTCGAAGGTGCCCGCCGGGTTGGTCCACTTTTCGATGCCGCCAAAATACTGGAAGCCGATCACCCACTGGTCGTAATCCGCCTCGAAGGTCGGAAAGCCCGGCCGGCCGGGGCACGTCCAGATTTGCGCCGCGGATTTGTTCGTGCTCATGGTCAAACCCACGGTCGCGGCCAACGCGCCTTCCGGCGGGTTCAAGGCGATCTGAACTTGTTTGAAGCGGGCTTCCACCACGCGGTCCTGGCTGTCCTGGGCATAAACGGTCATGCCGATGGCGATCTGGCGGAGGTTGTTCAGACAGGCGGCGCGTCGGCCGGATTCCTTGGCCCGGCTCAAAGCGGGCAACAACATTCCCGCCAGGATGGCGATGATGGCGATGACCACCAGCAGTTCGATCAAGGTAAAACCGACCACGGACGGCTTCCTTCCAGACGGCCTTGTCGGTGCTCGCATAACGTGGGCTCCAAGATGCGAGCGGCCGGGGGGTGACCCGGCCGCTCAAGGAACGATCAAGGGTCAACCGCGCCGGTCATTGTCGGGTGCGATAGAACATGGCATTGCCAGTGGGCTGCGTCGTGTAGGGCGAAGTGGCGCCCGCCACCGGCGTCCACGGACCGTTGACGGCGGGGGCGGATTCGAGGCTCCCGCCGGTCCAGCTTACTTGAATCTGCCCCGCAGACTTGCCGATGGTCATCGTGGGCGCCGCGCCACCGACCGGCGTGCTGTACCCGAACGGCCGCGGGATGGTGTTGTTGTAGCCCGATTTGCTGATATAGAAGTCATCGAACCAGGCGCTGTCGGTGGTGTTGTTGCCGGCCACAAACAGCTTGTCGAGGTCCGGCGCCATCCCGCCCAGGACCGGGTCGGGAGTGAAGGGATCGCGATCGCTGTAATAGTCTTTGAACAACTCGGTCCGGCCGGCATCGCCCTCCTTCTGGATATAAACGGAGAACGTGTCGTACGGCGAAACCGGGTCGTTCATCGGGACGTTTTTCATGTCGATCCAGACCGCATAAACCACGTTCGTTTGGAGCGGGTCCGCGGCGGACTCGAGCGTGCCTCCGACGCCGTTGATCACGCCCAGGAGCCAAGCCGGGTTGGCCGGATCGTAGGTCACGTGGGGGTCCGGACCGATGTTGGCGGTGGCGTCCCCGTGCCAGCGGATGTTCTTGTCCGTAAGGCCGAGGATTTGTTCCAGCGCCGCCGTCGGTTCGCCCCGCGGCATCATGCGGAAAAACAAGGTGCGTTGTTGTCCTTCGGTGAGCTTCAGGTTCCGCAGCGGCAGCACTGCCGCGCTGTCGGTGCTGCTCATGCTCAACATGCGGTTGCCGCCTTGGTCTTCCACCTTCGCGAATTGCCCGCGCAGGTCGAGCCACCAGCCCGTGTCGGCGAGGAACCCGAAGTCGTACCGGTCGAAGTTATCCACCAACGCCCAGTTGGCCGCGACACCGTCAATGACGCTCACCGTCCGGGTGGCTGAAAGCGTGTCGGCGCCGCGTTTGAGGGTAAGGGTGTAAGTCGTGGTCGTGTCCGGCGTGACCGTGGTGCTCCCGGCGCCGGCGATGGTCTGGGCCGTGACGTCGCCCACGCCGGAGTCGATCAGCACCAGGGTGGCATCCTTGCTCACGTCCCAGCGCAACGTCACCGAGTCGCCCACCGCCACGGCCGGCAGGTCCGAGGCAAACAAATTAATGGCGAGCGGCTTCAAGACGGGTGGCGGCGTCGGCATGACCTGCGTGGCCAGCAACTGGGCTTCCTCGGCGGTCAAGACACGGCTCCACACCACCACGTCGTCGATCTGGCCGGTAAACCAGGCCGCGGGCGTGGCGCGCAAGATGCCGCCGATGGAGGTGGTGTTCACGCTCAACGGGCGGATCGGGCCGGGCGCCACGTCGTCTTTCACTCCGTCGATGTACAGGGTGGCCTGCATCACGCCGCCCACCTCGCGCTGGGTGTACACAATGTTGTGCCAGGTGCCGTCGAAGGCGACGCCCGCCGAATGGTGGTGGTCCCCGCTGGTGGCGCCGTTGTCCGTGCGGATGTACGTGTCCACCGTGCCGTCGGAACCCTGGTTGTGCGTGCCGATGTTGAACAGCGGCTGCGTGCTCTTCGTGGAGCCTTCGGAAAACACGCGCTTGTCGGTCTGAATGTCGCCTTTGACCCAGAGCGACACCGAGAAGTTCGGGTGCTGGTAGATCGGCAATTCCTCACCGCCGGCGTCGATGCGCTGCAACATCGTCTGGCGCGCCAGGTCGAACTGGAGGCAGTTGCCCCATTTGCCGGGCTGGAGATCCGACGCGGTCAGGTTGACCAGTTCCAGATCGTAGCCGTGCACGAGGTCGGGGGTTTTGGTGCCCTGGACCTCATTGAGCGGCCAGTAAGACACCACGCCGTTGGTCAGGTTTGGCCCCGGAATTTCGCTCACTTGAAGCACCGCTCTGCCACTGGTCACGGCGCCGCCGGCGTTGGTCACCTTCAGTTTGTAAGTTCCGGAATCGCTCACCTTCAGGTCGGTCAGCGCCAGCGTCGCGCTGGTTGCTCCGGTGATGGGCGCATCGTCTTTTAGCCATTGGTAGGTCAGCGGGCGCGTGCCGCCGGCACCGGCCGACAGCGTGAACGCATCGCCGACGAGCAAGTCCGGGGCGCCGGTTGGGTCGTTCGTGATGAACGGAGCAAACGGCGGCACCGGCGTCTGGAGGCCGTTGTTCATCACGTCCTTGATTTCGTCCCCCGTGAGGGCGCGCTCCCAAACCGCCACGTCGTCAATCGTGCCCGCGAAGTAGGCCGCAATGTTGCCTCCCATGCCGCGGACGATCGCACCGATCGAAGTCGTATCGGAGACAAACGGCGCCCGCGTGTAGTTGGTGGTGAGGTTCAGCGCGCCGTCCAGGTACAGGCTAACGGCGCCGTTGACGTCCACCAGGCCGATGTGGTGCCAGGTGTCGTCGTAGGCGGTGCCGGGCGAATGCACGTGATTCAACTGCACGCCGCCGGTGCCGTTGCGGAAATACAGGTCCACCGTGCCGTCCGTGCCGGCGTTGTGCGTCCCGATGTTGACCAGCGGGTTGTTATTATTGTCGTTGCTGTTGCTCTCGGAAAACACCCGCCGATCCGCCTGCATCGCGGCGCCCTTGACCCACACGCACACGGTGAAGCTCCCGGCCCGCGAGATCGGCAGGCCGGTGTCCTCGCCCGCCGGCGTGGTGAAATAGGCGTACTGGCTGGCGCCATCGAGCAACAGCCCTTTGCCCCGCTTGCCGGTCACCAACGCGCTGGGATCGAGTCCGAAGAGCAGGAAGTCATTGCCGGAAACCGCATCCGGCGTGGACGACCAGTCCGCCGCCATGCCGTCGAGCGGCCAGTACGAGACCAGTCCCAGACGGACGTCCGCGGCGACCAGGGTGGAGGCAGCCCCCAAGGCAGCGGCCCCCAAAGCCAAACGCAGTGACATTTTCACAGGCCAAATCCTTTCGGTTGAGGTTCAAGCATGATGCTTCTAATTGCGGTTAGTTGGGCAACGACTTCGATTCTGGCCGCCGGCGGGCGCGGAACAAGGGCCGTTTTGCGAAGATCATGGGCCGTTTTGCGGCGCTGCGCGCTTGCCGCCTCGCGGTTCCGCCGTCAACCTTCCGGACAATTGGCACAGCGGGCACGGGCACCTGGCCGGCCTGGGCCCTGCCGGAGCCACCGCAAGTCATGAGCATTCAACGGAAACGTCGCGTTGTGCTCGCGTTCCCGATCAGCCTGGCGTTCATCGAGCGCGAACTGCAGGGAATCGTCGAATACGCGCGCCGGACCGGCGGCTGGAGCCTGACCCGCGTCCCGGAGATTCACAGCACGTCCTTGGGCTGGCTGCGGCACTGGCACGGCGACGGCGCCATCGTGCTCATCACCACCGCCGAGGATGCCCAAATCGCCCGCGAACTGCCCTTCCCCGTCGTCAATCTGGCCGGCCACCTCGCCCATCCCGGAGTGCCCACGGTAATGGCGGACCACAAGGCCATCGGCCGCGTTGCCGCCGAGCACCTGCTCGACCGGCGTTTCCGGCACTTCGGCTACTACGGCACGCGCGGAAAATGGTACAGCCATCAACGTCGCGACGGGTTCGTCGAAACGGCGCGCCTGGCCGGGGCCTCCTGCGCCGTGCTTCAGGCCGCGAACCTTCCCGGCACGCGCAGCCGCTGGACCGATCAGCAGGCCGAACTGGAGCGCTGGCTGCGGGGCCTGCCGACACCGGTCGGCATCCTGGCCAGCAACGACCCGCGCGCGGGCATGGTGCTGGACGCCTGCCTGGCCATCGGTCGGCGCGTGCCCGACGAGGTGGCCGTCGTCGGCGTGGACAACGACCCGGTGGCCTGCGAGTACTGCGCGGTGCCGCTTTCGAGCGTCGCCCGCCAGGACCGCGAGGTGGGCGAACGCGCCGCGGCCTTGCTGGACGAGTTGATGCGAGGTGGACGTGTCCCCGCAAAACCGATCTTGTTGCCGCCCGCCGGGGTCGTCCTGCGCGCCTCCACGGACACGCTGGCGATCGACGACGCCTACGTGGCCGCCGCGCAACGTTACATTCTATCCCACCTTTCCAAGCCTTTCGGCGTGGAGCACGTCCTCGAAGCGGGAAAGATTTCCCGGCGGCGACTCGAACAACGTTTTCGCCAATGCCTCGGCAAAACGCCTTATGCCTTCATCAGCGAGCAGCGGGTCGAACAAGCCCGGCGGCTGCTGGAACAACCCGCCCCGCTCCGCCTCACCCAGATCGCCGCGGCCTGCGGTTTCACGGACTTGCGCCGGTTCCGGCTCGTGTTTCGGCGCCTCACCGGCACCACCCCCGCGCAGTACCGGCGCGGTTTGCTGCAAGCTCGCCGATCCGGCGCCGCCCCGGCTGCTTGCCGCCCCTCCGAGCCCTGAAGTTGCGAGGGTCGCTGGCCGGCCGGAGCGCGGGTGTCCAACCCGCCGCGCCCGGCCAAACCTTGGCGCCGCGATGGGCTGAGCTTTGGGCGAACCTAATACTGAATTGCCTTCAAAACGACACGAATTCCCCCTCATCCGTCCTCCGAACACCTTCTCCCCCAGTGGGGGAGAAGGCCGGGATGAGGGGGCCGTTCAGGGCCTATTGAACACCCTTTGGTATAAGTCCGGGGACCTTTTCCGTGAACCTTTCCGTCGGCAAAATACCCCGGCTGCGACCGAGACGGTCGCGCGCCAGAAATGGAACTGCGCCCGCCGCGCAAAGTCGCTAAAATGTCAGTTGGCAAACCGGGCGAGCTTTCCTACGTTTTCGACATGTCTAGTAACCGCCGCAGTTTTCTCAGGACGGCCGGCCTGCTCGCCGCCGCCAGCAGTGGAATGCCCGCCGTGGTGCGCGGCGCCGACGCCGCCCGCCAGGCCAGCGACGCCGTGCCCCGCCACATCATCCATCTCGTCTACGACGGCACCAGCAGTGGCACGCTGACCATCGCCGATTATTTTTCCCACCGGGCTCGCGGACGCGGACTGCGGTGGTTCGAGCTGTACCAAAATCCGGCTGCCCAGACCGCCTTCGTGAACATGCGCTCGCTGAACTCCGTGGTCACGGATTCGGCCGCGGCGTCTTCGAGCTGGGGCAGCGGCTCGCGCGTCAAGAACGGGATGCTCAACACGCTCCCCGATGGCCGCAAGCTGCGTCCCCTTTACGCGTTGTTCGACGAAGCTGGCTGGAAGCGCGGCCTGGTAACCACCACTGAAATCACGCACGCCACGCCCGCCGGTTTCGCCACCAACGCCCAGCGCGATGAAGCCCAGTCCATCGCCGCCCAGTACCTCCAGCACAAGGTGGAGGTGCTGCTCGGCGGCGGGCGGAAGTTTTTCGATCCGGCCCAGCGCAAGGACAAACGCAATCTCCCAGCGGATTACCGCGCCGCGGGTTACACCGTGATGAACCAGGCGGCGGAACTGGACGCCGCCCCGCTCGATCGTCCCTGGCTGGGGACGTTCAGCTCCAGCCACCTGCCGTACACGATCGACCACCTGGCCAGCGCCAAGTTGCAGAAAGAAGTGCCGACGCTTGCCGCGATGACGCGCCAGGCCTTGAAAAAGCTGTCGCGCGAAGACCGGTTCATCCTCCAAGTCGAGGGCGGCCGGGTGGACCACGCCGCCCACGCCAACGACATTGCCGCCGCGGTGCGCGATTCGGTGGCCTTCGATGAAGCGCTCGAGGTTTGCCTCGAATTCCAGCGCCGCGAGCCGGACACGTTGCTGGTCATCACCACCGACCACGGCACCGCCAACCCCGGCTTGAACGGCACGGGCAGTTCTTACAGCAAGACCAATCCCCTGCTCGCCGACCTGCCCAAGGCCAAGGCGTCCTTCGAAGAAATGGCCACGCGGCTCGGCAAACAGCCCACCCCCGGCAAGCTGCAAAGCGTCATCCACGAAGGCACCGGCTACAAAGTGCCGGACGCGAAGGCGGTCTTCCTCGCGAGCTTCTTCGCCAAGAAGGGCCTCGCCTTGTACGACACCATGAACTCGGTCACCTGCCAGATGGGCCAGCTCATGGGCAATTACTACGGCGTGGGCTGGACCAGCGGCGCGCACACGGCCGACTTTGTGCCGCTCCTGGCGCTCGGGCCGGGCGCCGCGCGCTTCCGCGGTTTCCTGCAAAACACCGAGGTTTTCCGCCATTACCTCGCGCTGGCGAACATCGATTACCGCAACCCGGAGGTGCCGCTCATGGCCGAGTGCGGCCCGTCCGCCAGCGAAGTCGAACTGGCTGAATTTTACGTCTGAGCGGGCAGGCGGCGCTTCGAGATGCTCGCGCTCCTGTTCGATCTGTTCTCGCTGCGCAGTCCGCTGCTGCTGCTCTTCGGCCTGTTTGCGTTGTGGATGTTGGTGGACGCGATCCGGCGGGGCGAATGGCTCTGGGCGGTGTTCATCTTCCTCTTCGCCCCGCTGAACGCGCCGCTCTATTTCTTCCTCGTCTATCGCGCCCAAGCCGGGCCGATGCGCGGCTTCGAGCTGCCCGGCGCCCAAACCCGCGCCCGCATCAAGGAACTCCAGGACCGCATCCACCACCTCGACAACGCCCGCGACCACGCCGACCTGGGCGACGTGTATTTCCAGCAAGGCAAGCTCGACCGCGCCGAAGCCTGCTATCGCGCCGCCTTGGAACGCGAGCCGGACGACCCGGACACCCAGGCGCATTACGGCCAATGCCTGCTCCGGCTCGGCCGCAGCGCCGAAGCGCTGACGCTCCTCGAACGCGTGGCGCAGGCCGACCCCGACCACGACTTTGGCCACACGCAAATGGCCCTGGCCGAAACCCTCGCCGCGCTGGGCCGGACCGACGACGCCATCGCCGCCTGGCGGCGCGTGCTCGAACGTCACACTTACGCCCGCGCCCGCGTGCAACTGGCGGAGCTTTACCTGGCTCGCGGTCAGCGGGACGGCGCCCTCGCCGCCCTTCAGGAAGTGCTCAGCGACGACGCGCACGCCCCGGCCTTCCAGCGCCGGCGTGAGAGCGTCTGGGTCAGCAAGGCCCGGTCGCTGCTCCGCCAGGCGGGCGGGTAAGGCGGCGCGCTGCCGGGCGATTTCGTGGGGTGCATCGCCGGCGAAACCGGCCTGCCGCGGGAAGTGGTCGGGTCCATCCAAATCCTGCCGACGATCAGCCTGGTGGAAGTCGCGGCCGAACACGTGGAG
>JAKCAB010000038.1 GCA_021839785.1 bacterium
CCCGGCGCTTGACGCCCGGCAGTGCTTCGCAAACGGTTTGGCCATGTTCCGCCCATTCTCGCCGGCACAAACACAAGCGGCCTCGCCGCAAACCAGAACGCGGCACCCGGTCATCTGGGTGTTGCTGGCCCTCGCCTTGCACTTCGGCCCGCCGGCCCGCGCCGCCCGGGAGCCCAGCCAGCCGCCGCTCACCCTCTGGTTCACCCGCCCGGCCACGAATTGGGAACGCGAAGCCTTGCCGATCGGCAACGGCCGCCTGGGCGCGATGATCTTCGGCGGCACCGCCCGCGAGCGCATCCAGCTCAACGAAGATTCGCTCTGGGCCGGCGGCCCGCGCGACTGTAACAACCCGGACGCTTTGAAAGCCTTGCCCGAGGTGCGTCGGTTGTTATTTGCGGGCAAGCCCGCTGAGGCCATGAAACTCGCGCAGGCGAAGATGATGGGCAAACCGATGACGCTCCGGCCGTACCAATCGCTAGGCGATCTGCGGCTGGATTTGCCGGGGCACGACAAAGTGGAGGATTACCGCCGCGAGCTCGACCTGGCGACCGCTGTGGCGCGCGTCTCCTATCGCGTGGGCGGCGTCACCTACACGCGCGAGTTATTCGCCAGCCACCCGGATCAGGTCATCGTCCTGCGCTTTACCGCGTCCGAGAAGGGCAAGCTCAACCTCTTTGCCACGCTCGACCGCGAGGAGGAGTTCAGCACCTCGACGCGCCCGCCCACCCGCGTGGACATGGGCGGCACCCTCGATCGCGGCAAGGGCGTCGAATACCGCGTGGTGCTCCAGGCGGTCGTGGACGACGGTGAGGTGTTCGCGCCGGTGCGCCGGCTGGAGATCCGCGACGCCACCTCGGCGGTGCTGATTCTTGGCGCGGCGACGAATTTCGGCGGCCAGGATTGCGAGGAAACCGCGGCCGGACAGGTCAAACTTGCGGCCAAAAAACCTTACCAGGAACTGCTCAAGGCCCACGTCGAGGACTACCAGCGCTTGTTCAATCGCGTCGTGCTCGACTTGGGCGGCAACGAGGCCGCGTCGGAGCCGACCGACGCGCGCCTCGCCAAGGTCAAGGCCGGCGGCACCGACCCGAACCTGGTCGCGACGTTATTCCAGCTTGGTCGCTATTTCCTGATCGCCAGTTCGCGCCCCGGCGACTTGCCGGCGAACCTTCAAGGCTTGTGGGCTCAAGGCATGAACCCGCCGTGGAACAGCGACTATCACCTGAACATCAACCTCGAAATGAACTACTGGCCCGCCGAGCCGGCGAACCTCTCCGAATGCGCCCAGCCGTTGTTCGAGTTGACGGAGTCGCTGCGCGACCCGGGCCGCAAGACCGCGCAGATTCATTACGGCGCGCACGGCTGGGTGGCCCATCACATCACCGACATCTGGGGCTTCACCGTGCCGGGCGACGGTCCCCAGTACGGCCTCTGGCCGATGGGCGGCGCGTGGCTCTGCCAGCATTTGTTCGAGCACTACGCCTTCACCGGCGACCGCGACTTCCTCGCCAAACGCGCTTACCCGACGATGAGAGAGGCGGCGGAGTTTTTCCTCGATTACCTGGTGCCTGACGCGAAAGGCCGGCTGGTCAGCGGGCCGTCGATTTCGCCGGAGAACTCCTATCGCCTCCCGGACGGCACGGTCGGCCATCTCTGCATGGGCGCCACGATGGACACGGAAATCATCACCGACCTGTTCCGGAATTGCATTGCCGCCGGCGAAGTGCTTGGCAAAGACGTTGACTTCCGCGCAAAGTTGGAAGCCACGCTCAAGCGCCTGCCGCCACTGAGCATCGGCAAGCACGGGCAGCTCATGGAATGGAGCGAGGACTATGACGAACCGGAGCCGGGCCACCGGCATATCTCTCAATTGTTCGCGCTGCATCCCGGACACCAGATCACGCGGTCCGGCACGCCCGAACTGGCCAAGGCCGCCCGCGCCACGCTCGAGCGCCGCCTCGCCCACGGCGGCGGGCACACCGGTTGGAGCCGCGCGTGGATCGTCAATTTCTGGGCGCGCCTCGGCGATGGCGAGCAGGCTTACGAGAACATTCTCGCGCTGCTCCGGCAGAGCATCGCGCCGAACCTCTTCGACCTGCACCCGCCGTTCCAGATCGACGGCAATTTCGGCGCCACCGCCGGTCTTTGCGAAATGTTGCTCCAAAGCCAGGCGGGCGAACTCGAGTTGTTGCCGGCCATGCCCAAAGCGTGGGCCGACGGCAGCGTGCGCGGCCTGCGGGCGCGTGGCGGGTTCGAGGTCGATTTGGAGTGGCGCAACGCCCAGTTGGCCGAGGCGCGGATCGAATCGCTGCTCGGCAACGTGTGCCGGCTGCGCACGGCCGGGCCGGTGACCGTGCATCGGGGTTCCGTGAGAGGCGGCCAGGTCAAGGTCCGCCAGCTCGCCCCGACGCTGGTGGAGTTCCCGACCAAGGCCAAGGCAGAGTACTTCGTCTTGCCGGCCGAGCGGTGAGCCGCTGATCCAGACCGTTTTGCTGGGCTTCTAAGACGCAGAACTTGATCTGTTTCCACGTTCTGTTACCGTTTGGCCATGACGTTGCAAGCCATCGTGCACGAGGCTGAGGAAGGCGGCTTCTGGGCCGAAGTGCCCGCCCTGCCTGGCTGTGTGACCCAGGGCGAGAGCCTGGAAGAGGTCGAAGCCAATTTGCGCGAGGCCATTCAGGGCTGGCTCGCGGTTGAGACCCCACCTGCCGTCACGGACGAAAAAGCGCGGACGATTCAACTCGCCGTCTAGCGTGAAGCAGGTCACGGGCAAGGAACTTGCGCGCGTCATTCAAGACAGGGGTTGGCTGCTGGCGCGGATCAACGGCAGCCATCGCGTTTTCACCAAGGCGGGTCGCCGGGAGCGCATCGTGATCCCCATCCACGGAAACTGCCCTTTGAAGATCGGTTTGCTCCGCGCGTTGATGAAGCTCGCGGAGCTGGGCGAGCAGGATTTCTGACTGCCTTGCGCCGCGCGGTTGCCGAAGCAGGCCCACGGTCTTGCGGGCTGTGCATTTACCTGGCCCGGCCGCTCACTGGCGCGTGGAGTAGGTGCTGAAGACCTGCCAGGCGTTCTTGGCCTGGTCCACGCCCACGCCCCAGAGGAACAAGGTCAGGTAGTCGCCGGCGGTGCCAAAGGCCGGCGCGTTGAAAAACTTGGCGGACAGGCCGCTGACCAGCGCCAGCAGCAGCGCGATGACGGTGGACCAGACTTCGATTTCCTCGAAACCTTGCAGGATGCTGAACTCCCGCGAATCGGAGACGGTCACCGCCGGGCCTCGAATCTCGATCGCCTCGCTGCCGCGCCGCACCGTGAGCCGGGCGGCGAGCGTCCCGGCGCCGGCCGCGAATTGGACCAGCCACGGGCCCTGCGTGGTTTCCCGCCGATCCGCCGCGGCTGGACCGCCCGACATGGCACGGCGCATCCGGTTGATCGTGGCCATTGCCGGCGTGGTGCCCGCGTTGGCAGCCGGCACGGCGCTCCGAAAATTCCAGTTCCATTCCCAGGTGAGGCCGTGTTGAAAGAGGAAGGTGCTCTCCAAATCCGCGTCGCCGGTTTCGACCTGAAAGCGGATGTCCTCGTACGCCTGCGGCTCGGCCGGGGCCTTCAAAGTCAACCGGTGGCTGGCGTCCGCCTGTTTCAGGCGCTGCCACGCGGCGTCGTCCGCGAGCTTGAAGAATTCCTCGATGTTGCCGGTATGCGGCCAGAGCGTCGCGAATTCGGGCGACTGGCGGCGCTCCCAGATCACCTTCAGCCGCGCGTAAGCCTCCTCGCGCTGGAGCAGCTTTTTGAGATCGTCGCCGGCTTGCAGTTCGCAATCCTGCCGCAACGCCTCGATCCGTGCCCGTGCCGGCGCGTCGCTCACCAGTTCCGGCCGGACGCGGTTGCCGAGGCGCTTCACGTCGCGTCCCAGGTCGGTGCGGTATTGCTCGACGAAGAGCGAGTCCTGGAGCCACACCTTCAACGCCGCGAACTCTTGCGCGGTCTGTTGGCGCAAGGCGTCGTCCAACTGCCGGTTGTTGAGGCCGCCGAGGACGTTGTCGATCTTCGCCCGCACCCGGAAGGCGATGAAGGTGGGCAGGCCCGCGGCGTCGAGCTGTTTGCGGAGCTCGCTGGCCTGCGCGAGCAGTTCCATGAACGCGGCGGCCTGTTTGAGCTTGGCGTCGATGGCGTCGTAGCCGGACAGCCAGAGCCGCTCGGTCAACCGCCGCGCTTGCGCCACCAGGGCGCGCGACCACACCGCGGCCGGGTGGTTCTGATAGGCGGGATGGCAGGCGACCGCGAGCCCTTCGAGGTGCTGGCGGAGCGTCAGCCGCTTTTGGGTGAACGCCAGAAACTTGGTCAGGAACCACGACAGGCCCAGCGCGAGCGTCAACGTCAACACCGGGCGAACCCAACCGTGGCGCACGTAGAAATGCAGGGTCAGCTTCTGGGCTTCGTCATCGGCGGAGTTGGTGGCTTGGAAGCGAAGGGTGACCTGGTATTCGCCGGGGCGGAGGTTCCGCCATTCGCCTTCGATCACCGCCTGGCCGCCCGCCGGGAGGGTGCGTTCGCTTTCCTTGGCCGCGGGCGTTTCCGGAGGCCAGGAAGCGAGGTCTTTGACCGGCACGTCATTGACCCGAAACGCAAGACAGCGCTGCAAATCGAAACCCGTGGCGGGCGCCTTGGCGACCTGTTCGAGGCGCACGCTGAGTCCTTCCAGCGGCCAGGTGCCGCTCTTTTCGCGCACGCGCACCGTGAACTTGCCCAACGGCGTGTCTTTCCTGGTCCACCACCGGCGGACGAGCGCCGTCTCGATCGTGCTCTGATCCAACACCAGCACCGCGGGCTTGGGGACCAGGCGGCGGCGCAGGCTGAGCGGGTGACGCGTCCAGGCGCCGCCGTTCTGCCGCAACAGCAGCGCGCCTTCGAAGGCGTTGGTGGATGCCGGTTCGGAGGCGAGCAGGACCAGGTCCAGCCGGACGGTGGTGGGCGTCACCGGCACGTTGCTGAGCGTCAGCGCGGGCGGCGCTTCGACCACGCCCGGCAAGGCCATCTGCACCGGCAGCGTGTCGCCGGTCAGCGCGTCGCGGAACGGCGTCAACTGGAGGTCCAGCGTCTCGTTCGTGGCGGCGGCTGGCGCACTGGGGCGCAACAGCGGCACCAACACCCGGCCGTTGGCCGGCACGGCCTGGACACGATTGGTCAAGCTGGGGTCCGGCGCGATGTCCACAGCAAGAGCAATCGGGGCCAAATACGCGGCCAGCAGGCCTACCCGCCAGGTCATAACGATTCGGGGTGTTCGGGTTTTAGGCTTAATGACCGGATATTTCCGCCCAACCTCCAGATTGTGCAAGCGAAATACCTCCAGTAGCGATGATTGTGGTAGGAGGATCCTGACCGTGTCAGCTCCGTGCGGTCGTTTCTTCGGAGGCAGTCTCCGCGCTCAGGGTGTGCGCGTGACCGCGAGAACCTGGGTCGTCCCAGCCGGCACGGCCACGCTCCACCCCCGGCCAGTTGGCGCCAAAGTGCGCCCAGACAGCAATTCCGTGGCGGGGCCTTCGCGGTTGGGCTGGCCGGCGGCTGGCGTCGGTGCCAAGACGCCTTTTTGGAGCTGGGCGGTGTCGTTTCTCAGCGTGAAGAACGTGGCGCCAGCGGCGTCCGGCCCGAAACGCTCGACCAGGATCTCCGCGTTGTCGCATTTCGCGGCGGCCACCGGCTGCCAGCCGGCTTCGGCCACCCGCTTGATCAGTGGGAGGTACTTTTTGAACAGCAGGCGGTCACGGTTGTACCACTTCGGATTTTGCCAGTATGGATTTTCCGCGGCGTTGTGGCTGAACATCGACGGGAACAAGCCGTAGAAAAGACTCTGTTGGAAATAACGTTCCACCATGTCAGAGGCGAACTTGTCATAGTCCGTATTCATCAGCAGGAGATACGGCTTGCGGCCGGCCAGCGTCCGCCAATAACAAAGCTGTGCGTCGGGTACGGGCTGGTAACGGTTGCCCGCCAGCCAGTCGGTTTCGGTGCCCAGCACGTCCAGCCACGGACAGAGGAAACTAAACCGGTAGGGCACGCCGTTGGCGAACATCAGCGCGCCCAGGCGGTGCACGTCTTCGCTCAGCCAGCGGGTGAACTCGTAAACTGCCAGGCCTTTGAAAAGCGCAGGGCGGAAGGTGTCGGCTGCGAACGTGAGCGGCACGGTGGTGTACCGGAAGTGTTCGCGGCGGAAGTTGAGATCGGTCGTGACGTAACCCTCCAGCGAATCGAGATACTCGCCATCCAACCGCCCGGCGGCGCCGACGCCGTAGAGTCGCGTTTTGATCGCTGGACTCCAATACACTGTCGCGGCGTTGGGCGACGCCGGCAGGAACGGATTGGGGTTGAGGCTCCAGACCGCGCCGTTGGCCCACGGCTCGTTCCGAAACAGCAGCGCTGGATGGCCGGTCTCGTCGAACATGGCGGCGGCTTTCGACACCGCAGCCATTTCGCGCGAACCGCTGGCCTTGCCAGCGGCGAGTTCGTCCCGGACGCGCAACGCCTCGGCTTCGGTGCGCGGCAGATCGGGCTTCATCGACATCCACCAGGTCATCGGTTCGGTGTAGCGGAAGCTCAGCACGCCGTGCGCGTCGTCCCAGCGCACGTTGTTGTTGCCTTCGTGGTAACGGAAGCCGAAGTCCTCCCAGCCTTGCACGGTGCTGACGTCCGTGAACGGCATCCAGATGCCCTGATCGTGCGAGCGGACGCGGAAGTAATCCGGGAAAATCTCCGAAAACTTCTGGTACGCGGCGCGAAAACCCCACGCCGGATCGAAGCGATAGAACACGAAACGAAACTTGGCCGCGCTGGGAAAGCGCTGAGTGTCGGGCACCAATCCGAAGTCGTAAGCGATGAACAATTGCCGCGTGCCCGCGTGGTAAACCAGCCGGTATTGCGCCGCCTGGCCCATGTCCAGCCCCAACGCGAGCCCCGTCCGGTCGTCGTGGATCGCCGCCAGCGGGTACAACGACAGCGTGCCGGTGGTGCCGCAACCGACGGCCGTGACGTTCGCGAATTCGCCGCTCCCGCCAATGGTGCGCTGGCGGCGGATGTCCTCGCCCCAGGTCCAGCCGCGGGCGTCGATCGGCAGCGCGAACAGCAGCATCACCGCGCGGCCTTTCGCGGTCGTGTCGGTCACCGTGCCTTCGATGACGAGGTGATCCGCGCGGGGCAGGACGTTGGCTTCGAGCTTTAGGCCAAGCTCCGGGCAAACGCCATTCGTGAAGCCGAAAACATCCGAGTTCGCCGCCACATCGCGCGCGAAGAAACCGCCCGGCGAATCGCCCGCCAGTTCGCGACCGGCCACTTGCAAGGAAGTGACGGTTTGCCCGCTGAGCGCCAGCTTCAGGCCGTCGCCCGTCGGGAATTCGTGCGGCGTGCCGGCCGGCGGCGGGTTGGCAGCCGCCACGCGCATCGGCGTTCCTTGAAACACGAAGGCGTCGCCTGCGGCCGCGACCTCGGTGACCGCCACGTCATCGAACCAGACCCGTCCGGCATGGCCGCGGACCAGGCAATTCAACGTGAGCGAGCGGACCGGTTTTTCGGGGAAAATGATCACCTGCCGGCGTTCCCAGTCGTGCGTGCCGGTGGCGAAATTCGCCGTCTGGCCCCACCGCGGCGTGCCATCTTGATAAACGAGGTCGGCGTACAGCGAATAGCCGCTGTCGCGTCCGCCGGTGACGTTCTCCGCCTTGCTCCAGCCGCTGACGATCAACGGCGCGGTGTTGGTGCGGTTGAGCGTCAGAGTCTGGCTGGCCCCGCGCCAGCCGGTCTCGTTGGGGGCGTCACACGCCAGTGCCTGCGAACCGCCGCGGCCCTCGCCAGCCGCCACGCGGAAGCCTTCGGGCGCCGCCTGCCAGGCAGCGAGGCCGGCGGACTGGCCAAGTTCGAAGGCGCCGTTGCGCAGCAGGTTCGTGCCGCCATCGGCACCGCCCACGACGTGAAAGACCGGAGCGGCGCGGACGACGAGGCAGAGTGGCGTGGCCAAGGCCAGGGTGGTGGCGAGGAATGGAAGGCGCATAACGACGGAGCTATATCAGCATTGCGCCCGCTCGGCCAGCCTATCGCACTATCCTGCTTGGCAGCACCGCAACGCGGTGTTGAAGGCGATCGGACTTTCTGGGTTGGGACAACCGTTAGAACGCTCCGGCCTGGAGGAAATACTCTATTGATTCGTTTAGCCGGGCGGTACGTTGACTTAGAAAGGCCAGATATGCACATTTTTCATATGAAATCTACGGTCTTGATCTCGGAGCTGGCAGCCAACGCGTCGCGCGTAATTGCGCGCGCAGAAGCCGACGGGTTGGTACCGATCGCCCGCGCCGGGCGGACGGTGGCGTTTGTCATCAGCCGGGAGAAACTGGCCGCACTGCTGTAAACCCTCGAATTGCAAAAAGACGCCGAACTGATGAAGCTCGTTCGCGCGGACCGCGCGGGCGAGTTGGAATTCAAGGACATGGCATGAAGTCGCGCGTGCGGGTGTCGTCCCAAGTGGAGGCTTATCTGGCCGCGCGGGCGCCGGAAGTACGCCGGGAGTTGCGCCCCGCCATCAAGGGGCTGGCGGCTTGGAACGGCCGGGCAAATCCGCCGCGGGTGCGCTTCCTTGAAGATGAGTTGGAAGGCTACCTCCGGCTCCGCGTAGCGCAGCATCGGATCATTTTTCGCGAGGCGTCCAAGGACGGGGAACGGCAGATTCTCTGCCTGTATGCTGCGCCTCGTTCCACCGTGTACGAGACGTTCGCGCATTGCTACTGGACGAATTGGCAGCGGTCAAAGGCTGATCGTGTCGCGCGCGGTCTTGGCGCGGTGCAAAGCGTGGCGAGTGTAAAACTCGAAGGCGTCGGCTTCGGGCTTACGCGCACAACCCTGGCTAGGCGCGGCCACAGTAACGCCTTCGACTCAGATGAACGGCGCCGGTGCCGCCGCCGCACTCAGCGAATACCAGGCAGCCAACAGCGTCCAAAACAAGGCGAGGAAGCCTCGGCCGCGAAACGCGAAGTGGGACGGACTCGGGTGGCAAGTAGCATAAACGGCCGAGCCAAAACCCGCCGCGAGTCGGCGGTCCCGGCGCCGGTTCGTCTGGGGTTGTTTTCGGCGAATGGCCTCCGGGCAAGGCGCTTGTCCAAGTTGTGCCGGATGCCGCCGCGGCCAAGATTGACTTGGCTGCCCGAGATTGCGACTTTGGCCACAGGGCGAGGCTACATTGTTGCCGGCTATGTTAGTTCATTTGTTGAAATCGAAAATCCACCGTGCGCGCGTCACCGGCGCGAACGTTAACTACGAAGGCAGTCTCACGATCGACGAGAATCTGATGGACCGCGTGGGGCTGCATCCATTCGAGCGCATCCTTTGTGGAAACAATGCCAACGGCGCCCGCTTCGAGACTTACGCCATCCCCGGACGACGCGGGGGCGCCGAGATCATCCTGAACGGCGCGGTGGCCCATCTGGGCAAGCCCGGCGACCAAATCGTCATCATGAGCTTCGCCTTGGTGGATGACAGCCAGGCCGCCAACTGGCATCCGCGGATCATCGTTCTGGGGCCGGGCAACGTGATCCAGTCCGAGCGCGGTATCTGAACCGGCCAAACCCCAACGACCAGCCGTTCCTGCCATGCCGCAATTCACTGCCTCCGAACTCGCCGAGCGGCTGCAAGGCCACGTCGTCGGCGATCCCAACGTCACGCTGACCGGCTTCGCATCCGCCGAGGGGGCCAAGCCCGGCGACCTCACGTTCGCGGAAAACGAGAAGTTTTTCGCCCGCGCCGAAGCCAGCGCCGCCGCCGCCATTCTCGTGCCCGAAGATGTGCCTTCCACCAAGACGTTGATCCGCGTGGCCAACGCTCGGGTCGCCTTCGCGCGCGTGCTGCCGCTGTTCTTCCCCGAACCGGTCTTCTCGCCGGGCGTGCATCCGACGGCGGTGGTTGCCGCCAGCGCCGCCGTGCCGGCGAAGGTCAGCATCGGGCCTTACGTGGTCGTCGGCGAGCGGGTCCAGCTTGGCGAGCGCGTGGTGCTGGAGGCCGGCGTCTGCCTTGGCGCCGATTGCCAGGTGGGTGAGGATTCGCATTTGTTTCCGCGCGTGACGCTTTATCCGGGCACCCAAGTGGGCCGGCGGGTGCGCATCCACGCCGGGGCGGTGCTGGGTTCGGACGGCTACGGCTACGTGTTCGATAACGGAGTCCACCGCAAGGTGCCGCAAGTCGGCAACGTGATCGTGCAGGACGACGTCGAAATCGGCGCTAACGTGACGATCGACCGCGGCGCGCTGGGTTCGACGGTGGTGGGCCGCGGCACGAAGATCGACAATCTGGTGCAAGTCGGGCACAACGTGGTGTTGGGGGAGCATTGCCTGCTGGTGGCGCAAGTGGGTGTCGCCGGCAGCACGCGGGTCGGGAATTTCGTCACGCTGGCTGGCCAGGCGGGAGTGGCGGGACATCTTAAGATCGGCGATCGCGTGGTGATCGCCGCGCAGTCCGGCGTGATGAACGACATTCCGGCGGGCGAGAAATGGCTGGGAGCGCCGGCGCGCCCGGCCACGCAGATGAAACGGTTGCTCCTCGCGACCGAAAAGCTGCCCGAACTGTTGAAGCGGGTGGCGCAACTGGAACGCCAGTTGGCGGAAGCCGGCTCGCCCGCCGATGCCGCCGCCACCGCTCAGCGGTGAGTCGCTGACCAACCGTTCGGGCACCGGGATTTTCAGGGGGTGTCAAGTTGGCGAATCATCACCAGGCAAGTCATAAGCCAGCTTGACACCCCAAGCTTCGCCGCTAGCTTCCCCCGCGTCGGCCCGAACGGCGGTTTGCCTCGGCGGCCGAAACGGAGTTCCCAGCATGGCGCTCATTGTCCAGAAGTACGGCGGCACCTCGGTGGCCAACCCCGAGCGGATCAAGAACGTCGCCGCCCGCGTAGCCAAGTACCGCGCACGCGGCGACCGGTTGGTCGTGGTGGTGTCCGCCATGAGCGGCGTGACCGACAACCTGATCAAGCTGGCCAAGGAAATCATGCCGCTCCCCGCCGAGCGCGAGATGGACATGCTCCTGGCCACCGGCGAGCAAACCACCATCGCGCTAACCGCGATGGCGTTGCAGGCGATCGGCG
>JAKCAB010000210.1 GCA_021839785.1 bacterium
TGGTCCGGCGGCACACCACCCTATCTGCTCCAAAAGAAAGCCGCGCTGGGCGACAGCGCCTGGACGAACGTCGTCTCCACGGAGGACATGTCCATCATCGTCGCCCGCGATAGCGACACGGCGTTTTACCGGGTGCAAAGCGCCACAGATCGGACGGTCACGCCGTTCACCGTCTGGATGAACGGCGGGGCGGAAAGGCCCGACGCGGTGGATACGCCGGCGACCGGGTTCGGCACGTTGACGGTCTCCGGAGACACTCTGACGGTGAACGTGAGCTTCAGCGGCCTGAGCGCGCCGGCGTCGGCGGCGCACATCCACGGCATCGCCACGACTTCAGAGAGCTCCGGCGTGCTCATTCCTCTGAACGTCCCTGCCAGTGCCGTCGGCACGATCACCGGCACGTACGATCTTTCGGGCCTGACCGCGGACCAACGGGACGCCCTGCTCCACGGCCACACTTACCTGAACATCCACACTAGCAACCACCCGGCGGGTGAGATTCGCGGACAAGTCGCGCCGGTGCTCTGGGACACCGCCTTGAGCGGCGCCGCGGAGCGGCCTGACCCGGTGAACACTCCGGCTTCGGGCTACGGCGATTTCTGGCTGGTCGGCAACGAGTTCACCTACGACGTGGACTACGCCGATCTGACGGCAGCCGCCACGGCCGCCCACCTGCACGGCCCGGCCGACGCCGAGACCGCGGCGGGCGTTTTGCAGCCGCTCACCCCGGAAGATACGCTGGGCACCACCGGAGCCTTCAGCGGCACGTTGACTCTCACGCCGGAGCAACTCGCCGCGGTTGTGGACGGACTCACTTACGTGAACATCCACACCGCGAACCACCCGAACGGTGAAGTGCGCGGCCAGGTCGCGCCCTGACCGGGAGCCCATCGCCGCCGCACCCGCCGTCGCCATGAACTGGCAACCCTTCATTCCGGCGCCCGTGCCGGGAGCTGCCGCGCCGCGCCTGCTAGTCGTCAATGCTGGCGTGCTCGCTCAGCCACTCGTGGTCAGCCGCGTCTTCCGCGGGCACCGTGAACGGCAGCGGGCCGGCGTCTGGAATCGGCGGGCGCAGCGTGGACGGCGAGCGCCAGACGTGCAGTTCCGAGTGGCCATCGAGGAAGGCGAGGCTGGCGGCGCCGTCGTGGTAAGACGCGGGCAGGTGCTGCCATTCGAGTTCCTCGCCGGGGTTGAGGAAATACCCGTCCGTGATGCTGTCCGGGTGCTCGTCGATGAAGGAAAACGTGGCGACGGGTTGCGGCACGTCCGCCAGGCGCAGGAACTGCCGGTAACCGGGGTTCAGGACGTTGCCGCCGTTCACCACGTTGGCGCCGGCGTCGCCCACCATCGCGTTGAGCGAGTAACTGCGCACCCGCCGGCTCCAGCCCGCCCCGCGCTGGACGGTGCTCAGCACGTGATCGGAAGGGCAGACGAACACGCCCAGGCTGTGCCCCAGCCAGGGGCCCAGCGGGCTTTTCGCGATGAAGGCCCGGTTCGTGTTATCCGGGTCGAGTTCCCAGCTCAGGACGTTGTTGACCCAGTTCTGATCCAACAACTCGGGCGCCACCCGGAAACCGCGCACCCCGCCCAGGTTGTAAACCAGCCGGTCGTTGTTGTCCCCGGCGTACATGAGCAGCGCCAGGTTCAACTGCCGGACCTGGCTCAAACAGGCGATCGCCCGCGCCTTGCTCCGGGACCGGGCCAGCGCCGGCAACAGCAGCCCCGCCAGCACGCTGATGATCCCCAGCACGACCAGTAATTCCACCAGGGTAAAGCCGCTGGCCCAATGCTCTGGCAACCGGACCCGCCGCGCACTGCGCGGGGTTCCGCCTGGCTTCGATTGCTTGTGTCGGTGCATCGCGCGTTCAACCTGGACGACCTTCGTGCCGGGCCGCCAAGGCCGGTCGGGAATTCCGGCCGACGCCCTTGCCGGCAGCGTGAATCGTGGCACACGCCCGAACCCCTCGCAAGGCAGGCGACGACATGGCCCGCCACGGCCGTGCGCACCAGCCTCGGAGAGCGGCTGGCTGATGTGCTGGCGGCGCCGGCCAGTTTGGAATTCGGTGGCTGGCTTAGCCGGGGAGGTGGACAGGCCGTGATCTCGGTCGCAACAGCGCCGGCGGGCTGGCACGCGGCGGCGGAGTGTGGCTGGACAGGCGCCGCGGTTTTGGCCCATGCTCAGCCACCGTGCCAGCCCGTCCGCCGCGAGGTCGCGGGCGAGCCCGGCACCCCACGCGTGGACCCGGCCAGCCAGCCCCAGAGCCCCGACCCGGTCGCGGCGGCGAACGCCCGGTTTGAAAACCTGGTTCAGGAGCATTACCGCGCGCTTTACCAATTCGCGTACAGCCTGACGCAGAATGAAGCCGACGCCGCTGATCTGACGCAGCAGACTTTCTACATCTGGGCGGCGAAGGGCGACCAATTGCGTGACGTTTCCAAGGTCAAATCCTGGTTGTTCCGGACACTTCACCGAGAGTTCCTCCAAGCGCGGCGGCGGGTCGTGCGTTTCCCTCAACTCAGTCTGGAGGCGACGGAGCCAGAACTGCCACCCGTGCCGGCCCGGGGCGGCGAGCAACTCGATGCCAGCGCGGTGCGGCGGGCGCTAAGCGAACTGGACGAAACCTTCCAAGCGCCTTTGACCTTGTTTTACCTCGGCGACTTCGCCTACCAGGAAATCGCGGAAATCCTGGGTGTTCCGCTGGGCACGGTGAAGTCGCGGCTTGCCCGCGGCATCGATCAACTTCATCGGCGGCTCGCGCCTCCGGCCGCGCCACCGTCAACCCCGTCCCGGCCATGATCACCCGCGAGCAGGCCAAGGAAATCCTGAGCACGCGGCGGCCGGGCCAGCCGGAAGCTGCCGATGCCGAACAGGCAGAGGCGCTCCGCTTGACGGAGCGCGACTCCGAGTTACGCCAGTGGTGGGAGGAGCACCAACGCTTCGACGCCGGCGTGCGCGCTGCCCTGCAATCGATCCCCGTGCCGCCCGATCTCGCCGGGCGCATCATCGCCGGGCGCGCGGCCTCGACACTCCGCCTGCCGACAACCCGCCGTTGGCTGTGGGGCCTGGCCGCGGCGGCCGTGGTTGCCTTCGCCGCCTGGCTGGTCTGGTGGTCGCAACCCGCCGGGCCGCAGTTCCCCACCTTCCGCATCCGGATGGGCCGAAACGCCCTGCGCGAATACCGCATGGACATCCAGACTAACGACCTGGCAGCGATCCAGCGGTTCCTGGCGCAGAACCGCGCGCCGGCGCAGTACGCGCTCACGCCGGCCATGCAGGCGTTGCCCGGCCTGGGCTGCGGCGTTCTGCGCTGGCAAAACCAGCCCGTCTCCATGATCTGCTTCGACCGCGGCCAGAGCCAAATCCTCTGGCTGTTCGTCGCCGAGCGCGGCGCCGTGGCGGGCGCACCTGCCGGTCGCGAGCCAGAGTTTGCCGCGGTGGGGCGGCTCAGCACCGCCGCCTGGAGCCAAGGCGATTTCGTCTATTTGCTGGCGGCCGTGGGCGACCGCCAGTTGCTGGAAAAGTTCCTGTAACGGCACCGAAGCCAGAAGGGGAATTGGTGAAAAAAAGTAGGCCGTCACCGCTGCGCGGGGGAACTTAGCGCCCGCTCATGCCTCCTAAACCCAGTGAACACGCTTCACCCATTGCGGCACGCGGGTCTCATCTTGGTTGGGGCCGGGATTCTGGCCCTTGTTTCCTGTGGCACGCTCGAACGGACCGTGCCGACGGTGCCGGAGATTCCGGGCGCCCATTTTGTGGGCAACCAGGCCTGTTTCGAATGCCACACCAATTACGTCCGCGCCTTCCCGTCCAGTCCCCACGCGCGTTTTCACTCGGACACGGCCAAGCTGCCCGGCGGCTCCGGTTGCGAAAGCTGCCACGGGCCGGGGAGCCGGCATGTCGAAGTGGGCGGCGGCCGCGGGAAGTTCATCGTCAATCCAAGTCGCGAGGCGACGGCCTGCTTCAATTGCCATCTCGACCTGCAGGCCCAGTTCCGCCTGCCGCGGCATCACCCGGTGACCGAGGGCAAAATGGGCTGCGTCGCTTGCCACGACCCGCACGGGATGGACATCTTCAAACCGGCCGGCGGCTTGACGCTCGGCTGGGCGGACCAATCGTGCGCGGGGTGCCACCGCGAGCAGACGAAGCCGGTGGTGTTCGCCCACGAAGCCCTGCGCGAAGGCTGCACGGCCTGCCACGATCCGCACGGTTCCATCAACGAGAAGCTGCTCCGGCAGCCCGATCTGAACCTCTGCCTGCGTTGCCACGCGCAGGTGCAAGGTCCCGGGGTTCCGCCCGGCCAGGTGGTGATCGGCGCGGTCAACCACAGCCTCTTCCTGCCGCGCGGCACGTGCTGGACTTCCGGTTGCCACACCGCCGTGCACGGCTCCGATTTCAACCACCACCTGCTCTACTGAAACGCCGCCATGCCCCGGTCCCCCATCGCTGTCTTCGCGTTGACGCTCGGCCTGGCCGCCGGCTGCGCTGCAACGCGTGTGCGGGGAGCGGACGTGGACACCCGCCAGCTCCCGCCACCCGCCGCCCGGAAGATCGAGTTCCGGCGCGACATCCAGCCCCTTCTGGAAAGCCATTGCCTGCGTTGCCACGGCGCCGAGCGCCCGAAGTCGCAATTTCGCCTGACCCAACGGGAGTCCGCCCTCAAAGGCGGCGCCAACGGCGTGGACATCGTGCCCGGCAACAGCGCCCAGAGCCCGCTGATCCATTACGTCGCCCGGCTCGTGCCCGACATGGAAATGCCGCCGGACGGCCGGGGCGCGCCGTTGACCACGAACGAAGTCGGCCTGTTGCGGGCGTGGATCGACCAGGGCGTGCCATGGGACACCGCCACCGTCGCCACCGTGGTGACGAATTGGACGCTCACGCCGACGGTTTCGTGGACGGCGGTGCACGGCGACAAGGCGAAGTTCCGCGAACTCGAAGGCCAGCCGGACGGGTGGAACGGCGGCCTCGAAAAATTCGAGTACCGGCAAACCTACCCGGACGGCCGCTCGGTTTCGGCCGAAGGCCACGTCAGCCGCGACGACTACCGGCTTGCGCTCGCCTTCCGGCGCCCTGATCTGGGTTTCGTCGAAACCGGCTTCGAGCAGTTCCGCCGGTATTACGATAACGCCGGCGGTTATTACGGCGCGTTCAACCCGCCGCTGTATCGCCTCGACGAGAATCTGCATCAGGATCTTGGGCAGGCTTGGGCCAGCGTGGGCCTGACGTTGCCGAAGTGGCCGAAAATCGTTTTGGGTTACGAATACCACTTCGCGGACGGCGCCCAATCGATGCTCACCTGGGGCGCCGTCAACGCGCCCAGCGGCGCCTACGCCGACGCGCGCAACATCTTTCCTTCCGCGGAACAGCGGGACGAGCGGACCCATGTGGTGCGACTGGGCGTGTCGTACGACGTCCAGGGTTTTCAATTGGAAGACCGGTTGCGGATCGAGGTTTACCACCTGAACACCACCCGCACCGATGCACTCAACGTGCCGGCCGGAGGGGCTACGCCCGATCTCACCATGCGCGTCAGCCAGGAACACCAGCACACGCAGGTGGCCAACAGCTTCACCGCGCAGAAAGAACTGGCGTCCTGGTGGCTCGCCGGCGTCGGTTACCGATACTCCTGGCTCGATGGCGACAGCGCCGCCAGCCTCGCGCCGCGCGACGCCGCCGGCCTACCCGCCGCCGGCAGCACCTGGTCCACGGATCGGATTTTGCTCGACGAAGTCTGGCAGTTGGCCGACGCGAGTTCGCAGTTCCGTCCTTTCCCCACCCTCACGGCCACCGCCGCCGTGCAAGGCCAGTGGAAACGCCAGGATACCTTCGGCGACGTGAACCTCGACGAAGTCCTCGATCCGACCGACCCCACCGCCGGCGTCTTTCGCATTCCGGCGACCGAGCGCTCCTCGCTGGACCTGGCGGGGGCGGAGGAGAATCTCCTCGTCCGCTACACCGGCATGCCGTTCACGGCCGTGTTTGCCGAAGCGCGGCTGAACCAGGACGACTACACCCGCGACGCAAATCAGGACAACGGACCGCACGCCTTCGAACTCGGCTCGGACGCCACGGTGCGGTGGGCGGATTTCCGCGTGGGATTCAATGCCTCGCCCTGGCGGACGCTCTCTTTTGGCGGCCATTACCGGCGACGCGACCGGCAAACGGATTACGATTATCCGCTCGCCGAACGCGACAGCGGCTACCCGGGATTCATCCAGCAACGCCACATCGTCGCGGACGAGGTGGAAGCCCGGGCCGTCTGGTCGCCGCTCACGTGGTGGCGCTCCACGCTCACTTACCAGTTCGCCGACAGTGACTATCGCACCGCCACCGGCGCCACTTCTGCCGATAACGTGGGTCCGGACGCCACGCCCGGCGGTCAATTATACGCCGGCCGTTACCTCAGCCACACCGTCAGCGCCAACTTCACGCTCACGCCGATTCGGCGCGTGTACTTCGGCGGCACGGTCGCTTACCAGAACACCGAGACCACGACCGCCGACAACGGCAGCCTCGCCGTGGCGCCTTACCGGGGCGACCTCTGGTCCTTGCTCGCGAACGTGACTTATCTGCTCGACCAAAAAACCGACCTGACGGCCAACTACCTTTACTCCCAGGCCCGCTACGGCCAGCACAACGCCGGGGACGGCTTGCCGTTGGGCCTGGATTACGACCGCCATGGCGTTCGGGTCGGCATCACTCGACAACTCAACAAGTCAACCACGGCGCGTCTCCAATATGGCTTCTTCGATTACAGCGAACTGTCGAGCGGTCACCTCCGCGACTACACCGCCCATCAAGTCCTCGCCGTGCTCAGCGTGCGCTGGCGATGACCGCCGGTTCCCGCCCGGCGAGACGGAAGACGGCTGTTCTCAAAACCGACCGATCCGTGGCGATCCGACTTTTGCCTGGCTGCAATCTGTGCTCTAATTTCGCGTCCGTTGGCGTGCGTGAAGACCTTCAACCGCCTCAACCTTGGCGCAAACCGGCGCGTCCAAATGCGACGCGCCGGAAGTTAGTCCGTTCCCAGAGCCAAACCTCATTATGAACCACCCCCACCCTTACTGGTCGTGCAATTCGGACCGCGATTCGTTGCTCCCCTCCCAATTCAGCCGGCGCGAGTTGCTCGCCCGCGGCGCCGGCGTCCTTGGCCTTTGGGCCTTGGGCGGCTGGCAAACGCCGTTGCGTGCCGAGGAGCCACCGCCGGCGAACGTCCCCAACCGCGCGAAGACTGCGCCGAGCCTGCCGGTCGCCATCCAGCGTTGCGTGTCCTACGAACCGGCGCTGGTGCGGGAGAAACTGGACGCCGCGCTCGACGCCATCGGCGGCATCGGCCGCCTGGTTCGCGACAAGACCGTGACCGTGAAGGTGAACATGACCGGGCCGGCGCAGGAGTTGTGCGGCCTGCCGGCGTCGCGCACCTACCACATTCATCCCCACGTCGTGGCCGCACTGTGCGCCGCGCTGGACCGGGCGGGCGCCCGGCGCATTGCCATCGTCGAGGCCTGGTATCACCGCGAGCCGGCCGAAACCATCCTGACGCGGGCCGGCTGGGACTTGAAGGCAATCCAGGCCGCGGGCGGGCACAAGGTGGTGTTCGAGAACACCAAGAACCGCGGCAGTTGGGGCGGCTACAGCCGGGCGAAGGTGCCGTGGGGCGGCTACCTTTTCCCCGCCTTCGAACTCAACGGCTGGTACGACCACACCGACGTATTTGTTTCGCTTGGCAAGATGAAAGACCACGCGGTCGCCGGCGTCACCATGACCGTCAAAAACCTGTTCGGCATCACGCCCACGGCGCTTTACGGCGACGACGCGCCCAACGAGGACTCCGTCGAGGCGCGCGTGGGTCCGTTGCACATGAACCGCCGGCCGCTGCCCGCCGGTGTGCCCGCCCAACTCGGCGCCAACCCGCCCAACGAACCCGGCGCCCGCGTGCCGCGCATCGTCGCGGACTTGCTGGGCGCGCGACCGGTCGATCTCGCCCTCATCGACGGCGTGGACACGATCAAGGGCGGCGAGGGTTTCTGGAACGATCACGTCGAAGCGATCCAGCCCAAGCTGCTGTTCGCCGGCCGCAACGCCGTTTGCACCGACGCCGTGTGCGCCGCGGCGATGGGTTACGACGCCGCCGCGCCTCACGGCCAGTTCCCCTTCCCCGGCGAGAATTACCTGCAATGGGCGGCGGAAGCCGGCGTCGGCACGAACGAGGCCAGGCGGATCGAGGTCGCCGGTTTGAAACTCGAAGACGCGCGCTGCCCGTTCCGGACATCTCCCGCGCCGGCGACCAAGCCCGCGTGAACGCGACGGCCGGGGCAGTTGCGACCAAACGGTTCGGGGAACGACTGGTGGCTCCTCGCGGCTTTGCTTTGGCAACGTGGGTAGCCGTTTGATAACGGCAGCGGCCGGACTCATACCAAAGTGCATTCCAATGGCTACGAAACACCCCCTCACCCCAACCCTCTCCCCCACCGGGGAGAGGGTGTCCGAAGGGCGGGTGAGGGCGCGTTCGTATCCTTTTGATCGCAACTCAGTATCAATCGGCATCCGATCCGGCCAATTTGTTTCGGCCGACCAGACACCGGCAGACCGGCACGACTGGCCTTCACAAGGCGCGGGGCAGTCTCGTACAAGCCCCGTTCGGGTTCCCTGACCGTGCCGCGTGCCTGCCGCTCAGTTCAGGCTTGACGGCCGGGACTCGTGTATCCATTCAATGAATATCTAATTGCAGTTTCAATTATTTGCGCCCAGCGCCCGGGGGCGGGATGCCGATCGTGGGTGATCGGGTCAGAGATGCGCGGCGCCGTCCCCGGCCTCCGGAGGCGTTGTCGCCATGCAGAAATTCAACCTGACAATCCATGGCCGGGCAATTCGCACAGGCATCGATCAAGCCGATGGACCTGAGGATCTCCGGTGCTTTCACTTCGTAGTCATGGTCACCGACGAGGAAGGCCAGTTTGTGACCGGATTGACGCAGAAAGACTTCGCCGTTTTCGCGGACACCCTGGGTGGTTTTGACCGGACCGGCATCAGCTTCTTCTCGGAAGTGCAGGCGACCCTTCCCAAGAGCGACCTGCCGGGCATCTACCAGCTCGTGGCCGACAAGGTCTCCGCGAACAGAGGCAGCGACATCTTCGCTGTGGTCGTGACCCGAAGAGCTGTAGCCGGGATGGGACGTCCCAAGATTGTTGGACGCGGGCAGAGCCTGGTGACCGTGATCAAGCAGTCGGGCGCTGAAGTCGAAACCTCATAACCCCCGTCAATCGGCCCCCGGAGCCGGGAGCCGCTGCGGCCTGTCGCACCAAGCCGGACGTTGGTATGGCGGCGCGCTCCTCAGACGAGCGGTTCGTTTTCGCCGGCCGCAAGCACAGTTCAGGCCCGCTCGCTCAGCGGGTGAGCAGCCGGGCCCGGATTTGTTCCACGTCGATCGACGGGGCACCGCCACTTCCGTCACCGGCGGTGTACACGGCCGTCACGCTGAGTTGAACGGTGCTGACGATTTCCAGAATGCCGATGGTCAACGGCACTGGCCCCGCGGGAGGCGCGCCGAGCAACAGCTCGAGGAGGCGGCAGCAGTCGTCCATCGTCGCCGAATGCGCGGGCAGGCGGATGACTTCCGACGTCGATACCCCTTTGGTTTTCGGCTCACGGCCGGCAACCGTCCCGGCCAGCACCAACGGAATCACCCGTTTGAGGACCGGCGCCACCTTGCCCTCCGGGTTCAGAATGTTGATTTCGGTGGCGTAGCGGCCCGGCCGCACGGGCGCGCAACCGCAGCAATCGCCCGCTTGTTCGCCGCACACGAACTTCACGCTATAGACAAAGAGCTTGAAGTCCGGCGTGGTGACCACCGACGGCGGTCTGCCCGGTTGCACGATGCCGAACCCGGGCGGCTCCAGCGAATCCGGATCGGAACAGACATCGACCTGATACGCGCCGTTGCCGAGGTCGGTCACCGGGCCCGTGGGATGACTCCCCGGACGCGGTTCGAGGGTGAACGAATCGCCGCGGCCGGGTCCGAGCAAGTTGCCGTATTTGTCGCGCGGCGTGAACGTCACGCGCACGCAACTGCCGCCGTCCGGCCCTGGCGGGAGAGGCACCGAAGTCACCGTGGTCCGGCCAGGATCGATGCCCACGTCCACGTGGATGGACCAGGTCAATTCCCGCCGGCCCGCGCAGGCTTCGCCGTACGTCGCCTGGGCGTGGAACGTGTAGTTGCCCTCCACGGTCAGGAGATCGTCCAACGCTTTGCCCAGCGTGCCGCCGCTCTCGAACAAGCCCTCCGTGTTGGCCGCGTCATCGGCCAGGTCGATGGTGGTCTCCGTGTAGCGAACGGCGGGCCGGCCCGTGGCGCGTTCGATGGCCTGCAACGTGGCCTGGCGGGCCGGGATGACGTCGGCGTCGAGCGTTCCGGGAGCGCCGAGTCCGGCCGCGCTCAGGACGTTGCCCACGCCGGCATCCGGCCGCGTGATGGTCAGGCGGGCCGCGAGGTTTTCGGGCCAGCCTCCGTTGGCCTGCCGGACTAGAATCTGCGGGTTGATGCGGTCGCCCGTGTAGTAGCGTCGCGTGTCCTCCAGGCGCGAGATGAGCGGGCCGCCGGAAGGAATCACGTTGATAAAATAGCGGAGCGCCGGAGCGGGTGGCGGGAATTCACCACCGCCGCCGGGGCGCACGACGTTGACTTTCCAAACGCCGTTGCGCTCGCCGTTATGGGGCAGGCGGACGCGCAGGAAAGTCCAGGTCCGGCCCGACTCGCTTTCGAGGCCCGCCGTAAAACTGGTGAGGACGGCGCCGGCCGGCGTCGTCACCTCCAATTGCAGCGAGGCATCCGTGCGGTCCCAACCGGCAATCGCGGTGAGGATCTCTTCGCCACAGATTGAGAAGGAAAGTGCGGTGCCGGCGCGCTGGTTGGCGGGCAGGTCGAATTCCGGATCCATCAGAACGCCCGCTTCGAAGATGTTGCCGAAGGCGCTGGAAAAGAACTTCTCGAGCGCCAGGCCGCTGCCGGCGCGCGTGTACAAGCCGCCGTGGGAGGTGGCCAGCGCACTGAGCAGCGCGCCATCG
>JAKCAB010000337.1 GCA_021839785.1 bacterium
CCAATCCCCTCACCGTGCTGCGCGCCACGCGCGAACTCGCCACGCCGGTGTGCCTGGTCAGCTTCGACCGCACGCTGGCGCCGCTGCGCTTCGGGCTCGCGCACGCGGAGCGCCTGCCGTACTTCACCGGTTACGAGGCGGCGGTGCGCTCGCTCTGCGCCGGGCGATCCGTCCAGTTCCTCAACGGCCGCCAACCGGTGCGCTGGAAGGTGCACGTCGCCGATTTTCCCTGCTTGTTGAACAAACCCGCGGCCGAGGCCTGGCCCAAGCCGCACGCGATTTTGTACGACGCGTTCTCGCCCGCACGGAATCCCGGGATGTGGACGCTGCCGCTGTTCGAGCGGTTGTTCCGGTTGCTTGAGCCGGCCCGCCCCTGCGCGCTGCCGACCTATTCGCGCAGCACGTTGCTGCGCGTGACGCTGCTCCTGGCCGGTTTCTTCGTCGGCGCCGGCCAGGCCACCGGCGAGAAGGAGGAAACCACGATCGCAGCGAACATGCTCGACCTGATCAAGCATCCCTTGGATCGGCGCTGGCTGGCACGCGCGCGGCGTTCCACCAGCGCCGAGCCGTTACGCACACTCGCCTATTGCCAGACCCGACTCGGATACGATACAATCGGCCGTCTCGAACAGCATTCGCAATTCTCACAATGAATCGCTTCGGGCAGCCACTTACTGGTCAGGGTCGGAGACAGATTCCTTCCGCAAGAGGAATCCCTGTTCGTCAATGGAGTCAGCGGAGGGCTTGCCCGTGAAATCGTCCTCCGGCAACGACCAGCCGAACCCTCCCGCGAGCGGTGGGCGACCGCCTCAAAAGCGGCGGTTCATCCACTACGGTGGGCCTGCTCCTCGGAGTGCGGACTGGCTGGTCTTCGCGGTGGTGGCAGGTCTGGCGATTGCCGCGGTGGTCATCATCCCCCCCGCGAATCGCGAAGACCGCGCATCCGCCACCAAGCTCAATCCTCCCGCCCGTGCTGCCACGGCTTCCAACACCGCTGCGGTGACAAACCTCGATGGTGTCGTCGCACCTCACGGCGACGACGTGAAGGTGGCGCCGTAAGCGTCGGAGGCCCCCGCCTCGGCGGGCCTCAACCATCCCGGCCAATCTCCCGCGAACAACGCGCGCGTTCAAAAACGCGCTTCCTTGCGTCCCCGACACCGGGCAAATTTGCCCGCAGTGAAAACACCTCCGCGCAAACACCGGGCCGGCCATGCCCACGCCGCTCGACAAGCGTCGAAGTCCCCGTCTGCGCGACCCGCGACGGGGTGGGTCCTCGCCTTCATCGGGGTCTTCTCCGCGGTGGCCGTCTTCGTGATGTTGCGCGAGCAAAGTCCGGGCACGAACGACTCCGCGCCGCGCACCCAGGAACCGGCTTCCCCGCCGGTCGCGGCCGCCCATGGTGGGACCAACGCCAGCGCCCCCGGAGGGCAGCGCGCCAAAGACCAGCAGGTGGCCGATCTGCTCGCGAAAGGCAACCGCGCCCTCGCCAACGGCCAGGCCGACGCCGCGGCGGCTGCGTACCGTGAGGCCCAGCAACTCGCCCCCAACGACGAAGACGTGCACTACAACCTCGGCATCGCCTTGTCGCGCCTCGGGCAAACCAACCAGGCCATTGCGGAATACGAAGCCGCGCTCAAGGCCTTTCCCGATTACGCCGAGGCGCACAACAACCTGGGGAACCTGCTGCTCCGCGCGGGCAAAACCGACGAGGCCATTGCGCATTTCCGGGCCGCGATCAAGGCGTTGCCGGACTATGCCGCCGGCCACAACAGCCTCGGCAACGCTCTGCGCATCGCGGGGCAAAACGCGGAAGCGATCGAGCATTTCGCGAAGGCGGTCGCGGTGAACACCAACTATTGGGAGGCGCGGTTCAACCTGGCGAACCTGTACCGCAGCACCGGCCGCACCGAGGAAGCCGACCGCGAATACCGCGAGGTGCTCCGGCAAAAGCCCGACTTCGAGCCGGCCCGTCAGGCGCTCGCCAATCCTTCCGCTTTGCCTCCGGTTCCGCTGCGTTGACACCGGTCTGCCGTCGCTGGGAGGCGGTGGCGTCGAAGCCGGCGCTTCATTCGCGGCGCATCGCGGAGCTTGGTTCCTCGCCCGGTTTCTGCCCGGTTTGATCGACCGGCGTGATTACCTTTTGCGGACGGACCACGGCCCCGGCCAACCGCGCCGGGCTGACGCGGATGGGGCCGGCCACGAACTCGGGCAGGTTGAAGGTCTGGATGCAGGCGTCGTAAAACGTCGGGTCTTCCTGCGGCAGCACAAACGGTTTGTGGAACGTCCCGGCCTCATCCACGTACGTGAAATGCGGGCGCGAGAAGACGCCATTGCCACGCTTGCTGCTGAAGACCACCCAGCGGCTGTTGCCAGACCAGCAATGCCAGGAGTCGGCCTGGTCGCTGTTGATCTCCAGCCGACGCGACTGGCGGGTGCGGAGGTCCATCAGGTACAGGTCGCTGTTCGGCTGGTAGATCGGGAAGTTGCCGTACTTGGCCAGCGTGTACAGCAGCCAGCGTCCGTCCGGCGAAACGCGCGGCTGCGCGGCGCTCAAGCCGGTTTCATCGGCGGACACCATCGTTTCCGGTTCGCCCCAGACGTTGCGCTCCAGATCGAAGCTTACCCGCATGAGATCGTAGCGGACCTGGCGGAAGCGCTCCTGTTTGAACTTCGGCGCGGCGCAAAAATAGAGGTGCTTGCCGTCGGGCGCCCACGACGGCCACGTCTCCTGGCGATCAGGCAGGGAGATCGGCGGGGGCATGACCACGACGTTAGAGCGGAGCCAATACACCGCCAGGTTCGACTCGGCATCGAACACGTCGCGGGTCTCGCCGACCGTGTGATAGAAGAGCGAGAGTTTGTTCGCCGAAAACGTCAACAGCTCGCCGCTGGGATGCCAGGCGAGGTAGCCGCCGGTTTTGTTGATGCGCGTTACCTCGTTCGACCGCACCAAAATCATCGGTTGCGGACCTTTCTGGCCGCGGATGTGGAATACGAACGTGTTCGGGTCGCGGTTCAGCGTGGTGTGGCAGTTCAGACAGCCGTCGCCGAAGTCGCGGTTCTCCAGCACCGGCGTCTGCCGGAAGCTTTCGAGATCGCGCTGATAAATGCCGATCTCGGAGTAGAAACTGTAGAGCGGCTTCAACAGGCGGTACACCAGCGTGCGGTCGAACGGCTCGCGAGCGACCTGATTCGTCACCGTGACGAAGCGTTGCCAGCCGCCCGCCGCGCTCCGCGCCAACACGTCGAAGTAGAGTGGCCCGCCGGCGTTGGTGGCGAGCAGGGTATGCCAAGATTGGATTGGGATGTGGATGGCCGCCTCGCGACTGGTGAGTTCGAGGGGCGACCCGCGTTCGCCCCGGATGCGCACGGCGTAGGCTTGACCGGGTTCCTCGATGAGGAAGTTCAGCGGCGCGACGTTGGGCGGGATGACCGTCTCGGTGTAATCCGGGTGCAAGTGCGGCGGGCGAGGCACCAACGTGGTTGGTTCCGCGGGGAAGGCGCCCACGCTGGGCCGGCAGGCAGTGCCGGCCATCGCCAAGGCGGCGGCAAGCGCCAAAAGGAACGATGTGCGGGCGGCCTTCATGGATCTCCAGGGCGGGAAACGGTCGTTCGCGCACTTTGGCCGAACACCAGGTAGTACCAAAAAGTGTCGCCGAACTCGGGCGCCAGCGCGGCGCGCCCGGCTGCCGGATTCACGCGGTATCGCTGACTCGAGTCGGCAAAGCGTCGGTAACGTTCCACGGCGGCGGGGCGGATCTTGAAACCGTGCCAGTCCGCCTTGCCCTCCCCGGCTTGGTACTGGTGGAGCAAAACGGCTTCCTCGCACGGACGTGGCAGGGCGGTGTAACCGAAGGACGCCAGCGGGGCCAGGTCCTGCACGAGCGGTTCCAGCTCCGCGTTCAACAATCGATGCGCGAGCAGGTAGGCGTAGGCCATCCGGTTGGTGCGGTTCGCGGCGAGCAACTGCTGCAACAGCATTTCCGTCGGCGCCCGGCCGGTGGCGAGGTCGGTTGTCGGCAATCGCGTACGGATCAGGCTGAGTTCCCCGTCGTTCGCCCCGCGGGGATCGACCGCCAGCGCCTGCAGCGCTTGCTCGGCCTTGGCCCGATGAAAGGGCGCGAGGCGCAGCCGATTCAGGAAAATCCGGGCGGCTTCCGGACGTTCTTTGAGAATATTGATGCGGGCCAGCAGACGCAGCGTGTTCGGGCGGGCGCCTTCCAGCTCGAGCGCCTCGTGGGCCATGTGCTCGGCCAGGTTCACCTCGCCCAACTCGAACAACGTCTGGCTGAGCGCGCGACTCATCTCCAATCCCGCCTCGTAGCCGGGCAGGAGGTCCAACCCGCGATGCTGCGGAAACGAAAACAAATCCCCTGGCAACCTACCGGCGTAGTAGAGCGCGCGCATTAGGTTCAGCCGCGCGCCGGCGGTCCACGTGCGCACTTCCTTCGCCGCGGCCAGCGCCCGGTCCCAGTCGTGGCGTGCCGCGGAGCGGTCAAGCATCGCGATGGCCCGCCGCGACGTGTCGAGCGCCGCCCACATCACCGCGAAACCCGCGGCGAGCCCCAACGCCCACGTCGTCCAGAGCGGCCACGGTGTTGTGATCTCGACGCGACCGCGAGCCAACCGGGGCCTGACCGCCTCGAACCCTGCTCGCAGCGCCAGCCACAGGGGGACGAACGCGTAAGCCGTTGCGAAAAGCGCCCACGTCACTCCCCCACCCCAGTGACGCGCCGCCACCAACGGATCGAAGCCCGGTCGCAGCCAAGCCCACATTGGCACCATCAGCGCCGGGATCGCGCAGCTCAGCGCGAACCACGGTCGCCGCCGGCCCGCCAGTTCCGCGACTGCGACCGTCGCCACGAACAACCAGGTGGGGAACGTTCCCGCCGCGTAAAACAGCGCCCCCGCCGCCAGTCCCAGCGCGAAAGGCCGCAGCGCATCGAAGCGGGGCGGCAGCGCCAGCCAGGCACCGGCCGCCGTCAAGCCCACCAAAATTCCCAACACCGTGGCTTCCACGTCGCCTTGATAGCGCCCTGGCATTGCCGCCAACAACATTAACAAGACCAGCCCGCCCGCCGTGGCGCCCCGCGCCGAAACCTGCAGAAAGATCAAGCGGGCGCAGAGCAGAATGCCTGTCCACACAGCCGCGAGCGCGACCGCGCCGAGCGCATTGTAAAAGTTCAACTGGGCCAGCGCCGCGGCCGAGTACTGGAGCAACCCGCCGGAAACCCCTGTGAACTTCGCGAAAAACGGCGCATCGACGAAGAAAGCCGGCACCCCCAGTCGATAACGCAGCATGGGCTGGACGCGCAGCCACAAGTGCAGTCCGGCGAGCACCAAGGCGACAGCCAGGCCAACCCACTCCGTGCCTCTCCACCTACCTTTGTTCGCTGCCGAACGGGGAGCGAGTGAAGCGGCCGGTTTCGCAACGACCGGCACGGCGGCGGCGGGTTCTGTCCGCGGCGTGCTTTTGGCTCGGGTGTGCTTCTTAGCCATCTGGGATCGCAGGCAGTTTGAGCGGCGCCCACGCCGAGCGCAAGCAAGACGCGATCAATGCCGGGCACCGAGCAGGCGCAAAGCCGGTCAAGTCGGACCCGCGGTGGGTGGTGTCCTGATTTCAAATGGGTGGCTGCGCCGCGGCGGCGGCGCAGGGCGGTGCGGCAGCACCGCCACCACCAAACCAGGACACTACCCCGCGGTGAGCCGCGCCAATTCCTGCGCCGCTTGAGCGCGGGTCGGGTCCAGGCGGATCGCGGCACGCAAATGCCGGATGGCTTCGGCCGTGCGCGCTTGGCGGGCATACAGGAGGCCCAGACCTTCGTGGGCCTTGGCAAAGTCCGGGTTGACTTCGATCGCCCGCTGGAATTGCGCCTCCGCCTCCGCGGTTTTCCCTTGTTGAACCAGGATTTGCGCGCTCTCGAAATAGGCGGTGGCGTCGTGCGGCATCCGCGTCGCCACCTCGCGCCACTCGGCGATAGCCGCATCGGGCTCGTCGGCCGCGAAAAGCGCACGCGCCAGCAATTCGTGGAGTTGCCAATCGTCGGGGGCGCTGGCCAGCGCCTCACGAACGAACTGCACGGCGCGCCGGCGGGCGGCGGGCTTGGTCTCGCCGCGCAATTCCTCGTAGCGGCGGGCGACCCGCGCGCGGCGTTCCGCGAAGTTGAGTTGCCGATGGTAAATCGGCTCTTGGATCCGGCTCAGGACCACTTCCAGCACGTCGTGCTCTTGCGTGGCCGAGAATCCGAGCCGTCGGGCGCACTCGTCCTTGGAAAGCCACGACGCATTCGTCGCGGCGCGCCCGGCGATGGCGGGTGGCAGGAGCTTGGCGACCTCATCGGCGAAGGCGCGCGCGAGCTGGTAGTTGCCGGCGAACTTGAAATGGACGTGCTCGTAAAACCATTCGTCGCCTGGAACGCCGTCCTTCGTCGCCCCGGCGAAGACCCGCTCGGCATCGAGGAAACGCACGCCCTGCGCCGCGCCGGCTTTGGCCGCGTCGCGGATGACGCCATTGATCCGGGTGTCGGTGCGGAAGCGCAGTGTGTCCAAATCGCGCGCGCGTTCGAAATGCTTGCGCGCTTCGCCGGCCTGGCCGAGCGCCAGACAACATCGGCCCCAGCGGAATTGGAGATCCGCGAACCGGTCATCGATGCCGGCCGCCTGTTCGTACGCGCGGAGGGCTGGCGCGCAATCGCCGCCGGTCTCGGCGACCACGCCGGCTTGGTAACTCTTGTCCCAAGCCGCGAGTTGGTCCGGCGTCAGGTCCGCGCGGTGCAGCGACCCAAACGGCGCGCTGTCCCGGAGGTTGCAGGCGACCGTGCTCAGGATGACCTTCGCGCCGGAGCCGAGGCCGAGCCGGACGAGGTCCGCGAGGTTGCGCTGAAAGTTCGCGTACACAGCGGCCAGGCGCGGGTCGTCCTGGCTGACCTGGTGATTTACGAACATCGACATCCCGCCCCAACCCTTCGCGGCCTCGCTGGACCGGTGGAGTTGCGTGGCCACCCAGCCGAACAACTGCCCCAGCCGCGTGCTCTTATATGCCAGGCTGGCGCGGATGGCGGCGAGTGGCAGCGAACGCTGGCCGAACACCGACGCGATGCCGTACGGGCCAATGACCTCGTTGTTGCCCATATAGACCAACCACAGGTCGCCGTGGAGATCCGCGCATTGACGCGCGATCGGCAGGATGACGTGCGAACTGATGGCCGTGAACGCCGTGTTCACCACCTCGAACCGCGTGCCGGGATAGCGCTCGCGCAACAGCACTTCGAGGACGCGCGCAAAGCCGAACGGCGGCGCCGGATCGCCTTCCGCCGCGGATTCTCCGAACACGAAGATGCGGTACGTGCCGGGCGGCTTCTGCGGGGCCAGCACCGCCGGATCGGGATGCCGTGCCAGCGTGGGCGGAAAGAATCGCCACGGAAACCGCTGGTTCTCGACCAACAGGCCAGGCGGCGTGGCTGGGTGAGGCACGAAATAGGCGGTCGCGTAGCCGAATCCAGCGCTACGCAACGCCAGTTCAACCACCACGAGCACCACCGGGATCAGCAAGGCCGCCGCCAGCGGAAACCACCAGCGTCGTCGCCAAGTCGGCGCATTGGCTGGTGGCAAAGCCGGGCCCGCGCGCGTCTCGGAATGCGAGGCGCCACCGCGGCGGGAACGATCGCGTGCCTTCTTCAACGGTAAATCGGAGCCGATTACGGAACCGCGCGTGTCGCCTTCACCTGAAGGCGGCCGTCACTTTCCACCGCGATTTCAAGGGCGTCACTTGGAATCGAAGAAGCCGTCTCCCGCCCGCCGGGCCAGCGCACGCGAATCTGGTTCGGGCGCTCCTTCGCCGCCAGCACCTGCACGGCGCTGTCTTGTGACCAGTAACCCGAACCGGCATGAACCTCCCGCGCGGGCCCGAAGCGGCCGCCCGCGCCGAGGCGCAGCCCCGCACCGATGGCCCCAGGGTTGCCGGGCGGTCCAATCAAGCGCACCCGCAAGCCGGGCCGCGCGCCGGTGTTGTGAAACAGCCGGGTGGCATTGCCGTTTTGCGTGACCACCAAGTCCACGCGGCCATCGCCATCGAAATCACTGACCGCCGCGCCGCGCTGTTCGCCATACACGGCAATGCCGCTCTCCTGTCCCGGTACGGGCCGGAAGCCGCCCTGCCCATCGCCACGCAACCACAAACCGCGACCGGCGTCGCAGCGCGGGGTCTTCGGTTGCGTTGCGAAGAAGTTCTGGCTCAGAAACACGTCCTCGTTGCCGTCGCCGTCGTCGTCTGCGACACACGCCGCAAAAGCCGTGGCAAACTGGGCCTCGCGCGGCAACGGCACGGCCATGAAATGATTGGTGCGATTCAAGAACAACATCGAGGCGAGCGTGTTGACCTCGAGGCGGCGGGCCTGGGCAAACGCCGGACCGATCACGTCCGCCACCGTGGCCTGGCCAAACGCGGCGTAAGTCGGGAACCGGCTGCGCACGGACAGCAGTTCCGCCGCCACCGAATCGAGATCGCGTGCGGGCATCTCCCGTCCCGTGTCCGGGTCGCGCTCGGCTTCGAGCACGTTCACCGCCCCGCTGCCTTCAAAGTCGCCGTAGTAAAGCCGATAAGGCGATTGCGGCGTCGCGCGATAGACCGTGTTCAGTCCCCAGTTGGTGGCGAGCAGATCGAGGTTGCCATCGCCGTCGAAGTCGCCCGCAGTCACGCCATTCCACCAACCAAGATAATCGGCGAGGCCCAGCTCGCTCGTGGTTTCGCGCAACCGGCCGCGGTTGTTGTGAAACACGCGCACCGGCCCCCACTCGCAGGCAAGTACCAATTCTGGCCAGCCGTCGCCGTCGAGGTCGGACCAGACCGCGCCGCTCACCAAACCCACGCCGGCCAGGCGCGTGGTGTTCTCTGTGTCCAGTGACCAAGCGGCTCCGCGCCGTCGCCACAACTGCGAGTGCGCAGGTTCGGGATAACGCCCCGGCACGCTTCGCCCGCCCACAAACAAGTCGAGTTGGCCATCGCCATCGTAGTCCGCCAATGCGAGCGGTCCCACACTGAAGCCGGCAGCGGGAACGGCATCCGTGGCCTGGGCTTGTCCCGGCTGGAACTGGAGCACGGCGCCACCCGCAGCCTGGCCATCCTCGTAATTGGCGGAACCAACCAGCAACCCGCGCACGCCGTCAGAACCCACCCAGCCCAGGACAGTGGTTTGGTCGCGCGTCACCAGTTGGTCCCACGGCAAGCCCGACCGGCGCGCGAAGCGGCCGTGTCCGTCGTTGTGAAAGAAGGCGAGGGTTCCGCCTTTGCCGCTGCCGACGATCAAGTCGTCCCAGCCGTCGCCGTCCAGATCGAACCAGCACACGCCGGGGCCAAGTTGGCTGAGACGCCGCGGCAGGAGCGGCTGGCGGTCAAAATCGTCGAAGCGATCGTCGTGATGGACGTGGCCTAACCGCGCGCTCACATCCTCGAACACTGGCGCCGGCGCGGCCGGTCGCGTCTTGGCAGAAGCACCATTCGGTCCCGATTTCGGCAGCTTTGCCGGCGCCGGTTCCTGGATTTCATAAAGGCGATTGGGCTGGGCATCCGCCACGACGCTGCGGCGCCCGCTGCGCCAGGCCACCTCGATGCGGAGGCGGTTGGTCGTCGAACCGGCGGCAAACGTCCGCAGCGCCTCGTCGCAGGACAAGTACCGGCCACCGCACATCATCTCCTGGCTCTGCGTCATCGGCCCGCCGGTCACGGTGATGCGGGCGCCGATTCCGGCGGTGTTGGGCGGCTGGCCTTTCAACCGCACCGCCAACCGCGGCGCAGGTGCGTTGTTCCGGTAAAGCCCAAGCGGGCCGTTGAGGTTGTTGACCACCAGGTCCAGGTCGCCGTCGTTGTCCAGGTCGGCCAGCGCCATTCCTTGCGAAACACCCACCTGGTTGAAACCCCAGGCCTGGCTGTGTTCGGTGAACTTCAGATTGCCGTGGTTGCGGAAGGCGAGGTTTGCCTGAGCCAATGGCGGCAACATGAGCAGTTTCTTGGGAATCATGTGCCGCGGGTATGGTCCCTTCGCGGCAATCCGCGCCTGCGCGTCCATGTCCTGCGTGTCGAACATGTGGCCGGTGGCCGCGAGCAAGTCCTCGAAACCGTCCAGGTCCACGTCGAGGAAAATGACCGACCAGTTCCACTCCGAATCCTCCAGGCCGGCGTAGTCCGCGACCTCGGCGTAGGTGCCGTCGCCACGGTTCCATTGCAGCACCGTGCGATCCAATTGTGGCCGGTCGTCGAACACGCCGATGGCGATGTCGTACGGCGCCATGCCAGCGATCTGCATCAGGCGCCGCCCGTGCGCACGGCTGGTCATGTCCGAGGACAGGATGTCGTCGCGCCCGTCGCGGTCCACGTCCGCGAAATCCACGGCCATTGAGAACGTGGCGGTGTGGCGGAGAGCGAGGCGTGGAAGAGCGCGAAAGTGGCCGTGCCCGTCGTTGAGCCAAACGCGGTCGGGCGACTGAAAATCGTTGCAGACGTAAAGGTCGGGGAGGCCGTCGCCGTTCAAGTCGCGAAAGGCGGCGGTCAAACCCCAGTCCAGCGGCGCCGCTGGCAACGGCCGGCCGTCCTCGTCGAGAAAAGTGCCGTCGTTCCAGCGGACGACCCGGAAATGGCCGCGGCCGTCGTTGCGGTAAAGAAAGTGCGGTTCGCCGTTTTCGAGGACGCGCCCGGAAGGCGTCATTTCCAAATGCCCGCGCTCGGCGGGCGGGATCATCCGACGCCCGCCGACGTTGAACAGCGCAAAGCCGGTTGAGCGCACGGTGTTGGTGCGGTAGTTGGCGACGTACAAATCGAGCGCACCGTCGCCGTCGATGTCGGCGAGCGCACTGGTGGTGGCGCCGTGGCGATGGATCAACCCGGCGTCGGTCGCCTCGGTGAAATGGCCGCGGCCGTCGTTCACAAACAGCCGCGTGCCGGTGCCAATACCGTTGACCAACAAATCCAGATCCCCGTCGCCATCGACGTCCGCGAACGTGGCGCCGGTCGAGTAATTGCCAGGAAAGTCCAAGCCGGCTTCGGCGGTGACGTTGGTAAAC
>JAKCAB010000695.1 GCA_021839785.1 bacterium
AGGGGAGGTCTGCACCAAACCGGATTGGGCACTCCTCAACCCCAAAACCCCAAGAAATCTGCGCCCCCTGCCCCTGAAAAAAGTCAAACCTCGTTCCAGTTGCGAAAGTCGGGCTAGCGGCTGGCGGCGCGTCCGCTGTCGGTCCGGATTTCCACGATGTCGTGCGGGGCCGCCTCGCGAATACCGGCGACGGTGACCCGCGTATAACGCGCCTTGGCGCGCAACTGACCCAGATTCGCGGCGCCGAGGTAGCCCATGCCGGATTGGATACCGCCGATCAACTGGGTGAGCACGTCGTCCACCGAACCGGCGGCCTCTTTCAGGGCTTCGACGCCCTCGGCGGCGATTTTCCGCGTGGCATTCTTGGCGTGGCCGTAGCGAGCGGCCGCACCCGCTTTCATCGCCGCCAGGCTGCCCATGCCCCGGTACCGTTTGTAGAGTTTCCCGTCGATTTCCAGAACCTCGCCGGGCGCCTCGGTGCAGCCGGCGAACAAGCCTCCGCACATGACTGCGTCGGACAGTGTGAGCGCCTTCACGATGTCGCCGGACTTGGTGATGCCGCCGTCGGCGACGATGCTGACGCCGGTTTTCTGCGCCGCGCGGAAACAGACGTAAAGCGCCGTCAATTGCGGAATACCCACCCCGGCGACGACGCGGGTGGTGCAGATCGATCCAGGCCCTTGCCCGACCTTGACCGCGTTCGCTCCACAAGCGGCGAGAAACTCCACCCCGGCCGCGCTGGTCACATTGCCCGCCAGGATCGGCAGGTCCGGAAAGGCTTTCCGGATCATCCGCACGGCTTCGCCCACACCGGCGCTGTGGCCGTGCGCTGTGGAGACCGCCACCAGGTCCAGCCCGCGCTCCACAAGGTGACCGACGTGCGCGAGCAGATGATCGCGGTCCAACTCACCGAACGCGTTGCGTGTGGCCGACACCGCCGCGCCGCAGAGGAGGCGGAATTTCGCATCCCGCGCGGGGCGGAACTGCGCGTTACGCTCCTGCGTGATGCGCTCGATGTCGCTCATGGTGAACAGACCTCGCAGGTTGTCCTCGCCGTCCACCACCAGGAGCTTGTGAATGCCCGGGTGGTCCGTGAAAAAGCGATCCGCCCGCGCGATCGGATCCGCGCCGAGCTCGCTTTGCAGGATGGTGTGGACCTGGGCGCGGGGGGTCAGCGCCTCGCACACGGTGCGGCGGGCGTAGCGCGGCTTGACCACGTGGCTCGAGAGCAGGCCCACCAGCTTGCCCGCGTCGTCCACGACGGGAAAGGTGCTGAAGGCAAACCGGCGCTCGTCCATCATGGTGAGCACGTCGCCGATGTACTGCTGGGGAGCCACCTTGATCGGTTCCTGGATGAGGCCGTGGACGTGGTTCTTGACGCGGCTGACTTCCGAGAGCTGCTGGCGCTCGGTCATGTTGTAATGGATGACGCCCAACCCTCCATTGAGCGCCATGGCAGTGGCCATGCGCGACTCGGTGACGGTGTCCATGTCGGCGGAAACGATCGGGATGTGCAGGTGCAGCCGTTCCGTGAGCTGGGTGTCCAACTGCGTGTCCCGCGGAAGGATGTCCGAAAACAACGTGGCCAGGCTCACGTCGTCGTAGGTTAAGGCGGTGCCATGTTGGGTGGAAAAAAACGCATCCGCCGGCTGGTAGAACTGGTCGTCGAGGTCGGAAAGCGGTAGCGAGTTTGCCATGTCGAATATTGCCAGAGCCCTCGCGCGGCTGGCAAGCCGGAACCATGCGGGGAGGCATGTGTCAAAAACTGTCGCAATTGCGACACAATATGTGACAGGTTGCTTACTTCAAACCTCGCTCTGCGGGGCAAAGAATGAAAACAAACCCGCTGAAAACTCTTCCCGGTCAAGGACTCTTGGCCAGACCGGGCTCGCGCTAGAAATCCGGGTGGACAAGGCGTCACCGCCCAACCAGATTGGTTTGCATGTGCGGATGAAAACGCCCGACCCATCCGATCCGCTTCTTACCTTCGCCGACCGCGTGCTGGCGTTGGTCCGCGAACTTTACCCGGACCAGGCCGCGCGGCTGGCTCCGGGCGGCGAGCACATCCGCATCGGCGAGGCGCAATTCGGTCTGGCGAACCTGGAGGCCAAGTTCGCGCTCAGCGACGGCTCGGACGCCCGCCTGCGCGAATTGGTGCGCCAGCATTTCGAGGTCCTGCTCACCGACCAAACCGGCGAACTTACCGGCAAACTCTCGTGGGGCGAAGCGAAGCCAATCCTGCTCCCGCAACTCATGCCGGCTTCGTTTCGACAACAGGCGCCGCTGGTCCACCGGCCTTTCGTGGCCGGCGTGCTCATCGGGTTCGTCATCGACGCCGAGCGTGGTTATCGTTACGCCCGCGACGACGAACTGGACGCCTGGGGGGTCACCCTCGACCAGGCGCTGGAGCACGCCCTCGCCAATCTCGCGCTCAAGTCGCACGACCTCAAAGTCCACGCGGTGCTGGACCGTGACCGTTTCCTCGCCCTCCAAACCAACGACGGCTACGACGCCGCGCGCATTCTGCTGCCGCGATGGCGGGCGTTGGCCGGCGAACATCTGAGTTTCCCGTTTCGTTTCGGCATTCCCAACCGCGACTTCCTGATCTGTTGGTCGGCCGACACCAGCGCGGGCACCCAGGCCGCGTTTCGCGCCAAACTTGCGGAGGATTTCGAACGGCAGCCGTATCCGCTGAGCAAGGGCGCCTTTGAAATGGACGAGGCCGGCGATCTCACGCCCCTGGAGTGAGTTCCGCGTGGGGGGGTGTGCGAGTTCAGCTCTTTTCGGCGACCGGCCTTGTTGCCTTCGCGGCCGTCCCCTCAGCCGCAGTTCTATGCTGCGCCGGTGCGGATTTCCTGCTTTAACCGGGCGCGATGTTCGAGTTGCTCAAGACCGACCACTCCTCCAAAGCCCGGCTGGGCCGGCTGACCACCGCGCGCGGCGTCATCGACACGCCGGTGTACATGCCGGTGGGCACCCAGGCCACGGTCAAGGCGTTGGACCCGCGCGAACTCCTCGAGATGGGCACGCAGATCATCCTCGGGAACACCTACCATCTGAACATCCGGCCCGGCCTCGACATCATCCGCGGCGCCGGCAATTTGCACGCCTTCATGGCCTGGCCGCAACCGATTTTGACCGACAGCGGCGGTTTCCAAGTCTTCAGCCTGGCCAAGATCCGCAAGGTTCATGCCCACGGCGTGGAGTTCAGATCGCACCTCGACGGCTCCTCGCTGTTTCTCGGTCCGAAGGAGGCGATGGAGATCCAACGGGTGCTCGGTTCGGACATCGCGATGGCGTTCGACGAATGCCCGCCGCACGATTGCGACGCCCGCGAACGTCACCTTGCCGTGGACCGCACGATCCGTTGGGCGCGCGAGTGTCGCGAGCAACCGCGCGCGGCGGACCAGCGAGTTTTCGGGATCGTCCAGGGAGGGAGCGATCCGCACCTCCGCGAGAAGTGCGCGCGCGCGATCGTGGCGCTGGACTTCGACGGTTACGCGATTGGGGGCGTCAGTGTGGGCGAACCGGAACCGGAGATGATGAAGGCCGTGGAAATCACCGAGCCGCACCTGCCGGCCGACAAGGCGCGGTACGCGATGGGCCTCGGCACGCCCGCCCAGATGGTGGAGTTGGTCGCGCGGGGCGTGGACATGTTCGACTGCGTGTTGCCCACGCGCGTGGCCCGCAACGGCACCGCCTTCACGCGGCGCGGCACGTTCGCAGTCAAAGGCGGCGCGGTGAAGGCCGAGTTCCGGCCCATCGAGGAGGGCTGCGAATGCTTCGCCTGCCGGCATTTCACGCGGGCCTACATCCGGCATTTGCTGAACGTGAACGAAATCCTCGGCCTGCGGCTGGTGAGCGTGCACAACACGTTTTTCTACCTGCAAGTCATGCGCGAAATCCGCGCGCACCTGGCCGCGGGCACCTTTGCCGAATACCGGCGCGAGTTTGCCGCGAGCTACGTCCCGACCCGCCGCGTGCTGGCCGCGCGGGCGCTGGCGGCTTAAGGCCGAAGATTGCGCCAGCCATGTCTGACAGCGCTTCGCCGGGGGGGAGCAGCCACGTTTTTGGGTCGTGCCGGTGGCCGGCCGGGGCTAGGCTGGGGCCGATGCTTTCGTTCAAGCGATGGTCGGTGGATTCCTTGCTGCGCCTGCTGCTGAAGCTGTTCCTCACGCTCGGTCTGCTGGGCGTGGCGGCGGCCGCCGGCGAGCGGTTTTGGACCACCGCGCCGGAGGAGACGCGTCAGTTCTGGCTGTCGCTATCGGCCGGGATGGCCATGCAGGTCAGCTCCCTTGTCCTGGTCGCGCTTTTTCTGCGCGAGAACGCCCTCGACTGGCGCGACGCGTTTGGCCTTACAACTCAACGGGCCGGGTGGATGGTGGGTTTGGGCGTGGCCGCGGCCGGAGTGGTGTTCGGCGCTGCGCTGGTCTTAATCAGTGGCAGCCGTTGGTTGATGGAACTGGTTCATCTGACCCCCCAAGCGCAAAGCACCGTCGAGGCATTGCGCGATACGAGCGATTGGACGCGGCAATTCGCCATTGGCGTAACTACCGTCTTGCTGGCGCCCGTCTTCGAGGAGGTGCTCTTCCGCGGCCTGTTGTACCCCGCGGTGAAACAGGCCGGACTTCCGCGCACGGCTTTGTGGGGAACGGCGTTGCTGTTCGCGGCCAGTCATCTGAATCTGCTGACGTTCGTCCCGCTCGTTTTCTTTGCCGTGGTGTTGACGTTGCTTTACGAGCGCACCGACAATTTGCTCGCGCCCATCGCGGCCCATGCCGCCTTCAACCTCACGAATTTCCTCTGGGTCTTGTGCGGGGGGGCGACCCGCTGAGCCGGCTGTGAACGAGTTCGAACTCATCGCCCGCCTGACCCCCGGCCTGCCCGGCAATGCCACGGTCGTCGTCGGCGCGGGCGACGATTGCGCGGTGCTGGACCTCGGCCTGCCGGGGCGCTGGCTGCTCTTCAAAACCGACGCGGTCGTGGAAGGCATCCACTTCGACGCGACCGCACGCCCCGAACAGATCGGCCACAAAGCGCTGGCGCGGTGTTTGAGCGACATCGCGGCGATGGCGGGCGAGCCTTCGAGCGCGCTGGTCACGCTGGCCTTGCCGACGCGGTTCGAGACGGGATTTGTCGAGCGCGTCTATGCCGGTCTCAACGCGTTGGCTCGACGACACGGCGTGGCCATCGTGGGCGGCGAAACCACGACCAACCCGGAGCGGTTGCTGTTGTCCATCGCCGTGTTGGGGAGCGTGGCAAAGGACAAGGTGGTGCTGCGCCGCGGCTCCCAGCCGGGCGACGCCGTCTTTGTGACCGGCGAACTGGGCGGTTCGCTCGCGGGCCGGCATTTGGAGTTCGAGCCGCGCCTGGCCGAGGCGCGCTGGCTGGCCGACCACTTTGCCGTGCATGCGATGATCGATCTCAGCGATGGGCTCGCCGGCGACTTGTGCCACCTCCTCGAGGCCGGCGGGGTGGGGGCGGAATTGTCGTCCGCCGCCATCCCGGTCAGCCGCGCGGCGAAGCGGCAGGCGCAAGTTTCCACGCGCGCGAAGCCGCCCCGGCTCGCGGCGTTGACGGACGGGGAGGATTTCGAGTTGCTGTTTACGCTGGCCAGCCGCGACGCCGTCCCGCTGCTCGACACGTGGAAAGCGCGCTTTCCGGGTTTGCGGCTGAGTTGCATCGGCAAAATCACCGCCGAGCCCGGCTTGCGAGTGCGTGACCGGCGGGGCGTGACCCCTTCGAATGTGCATGGCTACGCTCATTTCGCGCAGTCCTGAAGAGACGCTGGCCTTGGGCCGGGCCTGGGGCGAAAGCGCCATGCCGAGTTGGATCGTGGGCTTGAGCGGCGATCTTGGCGCGGGCAAGACGCAACTCGTGAAAGGCCTCGCGCTCGGCTTGGGCGTGACCGCGCGGGTGCATTCGCCGACGTTCGCGATTGTGTGCGAATACGCGGACGGGCGGCTGCCGCTGGCGCACCTGGATTTGTATCGCCTGGAGACTGCGGCGGCGCTGCAAGGTGCAGGCCTCGAGGATTACCTGCTCGCCCCGCGCGGGGTCGTGGTCGTGGAATGGTTCGAGCGGTGGCTTGACCACGGCTTGCCGGTGGACGCCGCGCGCCTGCGACGCGTGCAAATCGAGACCGTGAACGCTAACGAACGACGCATCAGCTATGACGATACTGGCGCTTGAGTTCTCCTCGCAGCGTCGAAGCGTCGCGGCGCTGACCCGCGACGCGGATGGCCTGGAGCGCATTGGGCGGGCCTGCGAAGCCGTCGGCCGGGCCACGCCGGCGTTTAGCTTGATCGAGCGCGCACTGGCCAAGGCCGGCCTGGCGCGCGAGGCGGTTGACCGGATCGCGGTCGGTTTGGGGCCGGGCAGTTACACGGGCATTCGTGCTGCGATTGCCATTGCCCAAGGCTGGCAACTGGCGCGCGGCGTGGCGTTGGTGGGCGTCGAAAGCGTCCGTTGCCTGGCGGTGCAGCTTCACGCCGCAGGCGAGCGGGGCCGACGCCATTTGGTCGTGGATGCCCAGCGCCGGGAGTTTTACCGCGCGACCTACGAACTGGCCGCGGACGGACCGCACGCGGTCGAGCCGCTGCGGATCGTGCCCGCCGCGGAAATCGAAGCGTGTCTGGGACGGGGCGAGACGGTGCTGGGGCCGGACGTGGCGGCGACCTGCCGGGGCGCGCGCAACGCCTGGCCGGATGCGATAACCGCCGCTCGAATTTCCAGAAGCAGCGACGCTGTTTTGCCCGGAGAAGCGTTGACCCCGATTTACCTGCGTGAAGTCAGCTTTTTGAAGGCGTTGCCACCACGGGGTTCGGATCGCTTATCTGCCCGATAACCCATAAGACCCGCCCCAAGGCCACGGGACGGCGGGCTCAGATTTCGCTTGTTTCTGTCGCGCGGGCGTGGTTTCTGGCGGCAAACAAAACTAATCGAAATGAACCTTGTTTTTCAAAAGGCGCTGGCGGCGACCGTGAAATGGTTCTCTCCGCGGGCGCGCCGCCCGCTCGGGCTGGCGCTGGGCCTGACCGCGGTGGCCGGGCTGGCGATTTCCTGCGGCACGTTGACGCGCACCGTGGTGGCGCCGCCCACCATCCCCGGCGCGACCTTTGTCGGCTCCGCGGCCTGCGCGGACTGTCACGATGAAATCGTAAAGAATTTCCCGAGCGCCACCCACGCCAACTTGATGGCCAAGGGGGTGAACGCCACCGAGGTGGGCTGCGAGTCCTGCCACGGGCCAGGCAGCGTGCACAACGAGTCGGGGGGCGAGAAGGGCACCATCCTGAACCCGAAGAAAGACCCGACCACTTGTTACCAGTGCCATCTGGACGTGCGCGCGGCTTTCAACCTCCCTTACCACCACCCCGTGCCGGAGCAGCGGCTGACCTGCGTGCAGTGCCACAACCCGCACGAGGGCCCGGCCGTCAAGGGCGGCGGCACGGCGATGCTGTCGGCGAGCGAAACCTGCTTTGAGTGCCACAACACCCAGCGCGGCCCGTTTGTTTTCGAGCACGAGGCGATGCGCGAAGGGTGCACCACCTGCCACCAACCGCACGGTTCGGTGAATGCCAAGTTGTTGACCCAGCGGAACGCCACGCTTTGCCTGAAATGCCACTTCCAGGAACAGCGGGCGGCCGGCCAGGTGTTGATCGGCGGCGTCGATCACAGCCTGCTGCTCTCGCAAGGCACGTGCTGGAGTGCGGGTTGCCACGAAGCCGTGCATGGCTCGCAGGTGAACTCCTCGTTGCGGTACTAACTCCGATTTGAGGCTAAAATGAAAACGATGTCATCCAAAACGTCACCGACGGCGCGGGTTGCCAGGGCCTTGCTGACGCTGCCGCTGGCGGTGGGCGCACTGGCCGCGGACAACGATGCGGCGAAGCCCGAAGCCAAGCCAGAGGAAAAAGCGGCGGAAAAAGCGGAGGCCCAACCGGCCGCGGCGGCCGCGGCGAGCGAAACCCCGTCGGACTTGAAGAACTGGGTTAAGTTCGGCGTGGGAGGTACGTTCCTGGAAGGCAACAAGGCAGCGGCCCAGCGGCGCTCGGGTTTGCCCGACGGCGCCTTCGGTGGCATCGAGGGTTTCCACTACGAGCAGGGTGTGGCCAAGGAGGGCTTTTTCAAAGACGCGACCCTCAAGGCGGATGGGCGGGGCATCTTCGACAACCACGATTACCAGGTCGATCTCGATTTGACCGTGCCCGACAAGGGTTATCTGCGCGGCGGGTTCCGCGAGTTCCGGAGCTACTACGACCCAAGCGGCGGCTATTTCCCGCCGTCCCAAACGTGGGTTTCGCCATATTCGGATGCGCTGGTTCTCGACAACCGCGCGTTCTACGTCGAAGCGGGCCTGCGCCTGCCCGATTTGCCGAAGTTCACGCTGCGCTACGAGCACACCGAGCAGGAGGGGCAAAAGGATTCGACCATCTGGGGCGAAACCAACCAGACCGGCGGCTACGGGATCCGTAGCATCGTCCCCACGATCCTCGATCTGGACCGCGTCCGCGAGCTCGTGATGGCGGATCTGGCGCACACGTTCGGGGAAACGAAGGTGAACCTCGGCGTCCGCTACGAGCGGCAGAACAACGACAACGGGCGGTACATGCTCCGCTATCCGGGCGAAGGCCCCGGCACGCAGGCTTACACGACCCAACGCGACCAGGTGGAGTCGGACCTGTTCAACGTGCACGCCAGCAGTTCCTCGCGCCTTAACGGCAAGATGACGCTGACGGCGGGTTACGCGTTCACCGACCTTAACGCCGACACCTCCGGCTACCGGCTTTACGGGACCGGTTTCGATCCGGATTTCGCGCAACGCCTCGGGGCGTCGTACACGTACGAGAATCTGGTGGGCGGCTCGTTGCTGCGCCAACACGTCGGCAATCTCAACCTGATGACCACCTTGTCGGACAAGTTGGTGGTCGTGCCCTCGGTACGCGTGGAAGGCAGCGACATGCACGGCGATTCCGTGTTCGACGCGCCGGCGGCACCGTTCAGCTCGAGCCTTTACAGCGCCCAGAACGACCGCGGTTTGCTGGACGTTTCCGAGGGACTCGACGTGCGCTACACCGGCGTGACGAACTGGGTTTTCTACGCCCGCGGCTATTGGTTGCAGGGCAGCGGCGACCTGTCGGAAACGCGGAAGAACTTGAGCACCAGCACTGATGTGCTGGCCCGTTCCACGGACGACAAGCGCTACGCTCAGAAGTACTCCGTGGGCGCCAATTGGTACCCGCTGCGCAAAGTGAGTCTGGGCGGGGAGTATTATCACAAGATCCGCGACAACGACTACAACCACACCCAGGACTCCACGCCGAACCTGCCGGGGAGCCCGAACGTGTACCCGGCGTTCCTGACCGCGCAGAATTTTACGACGGACGACGTCAACTTCCGCGTGACCTGGCGCCCGCGCATGAACGTTACCCTGGTGGGACGTTACGACCTCCAGCTTTCCACCATCGACACCCGGGCGGATATGTTATCGAAGGTGCAGTCCGCGGACATGACCAGCCACATCGGCAGCGGCAGCGTGAGTTGGGTTCCCTTCGCCCGCATGTACCTGCAAGGGAATCTGAGTTACGTCTGGGACCGGACGGAGACGCCGGCCAGCGATATCACGTCGGCCGTCCTCGACGCGAAAAACAACTATTGGACCGCCAACGCCACGCTGGGCTACGCCCTCGACGACAAGACGGACGCGGAATTTCAGTACCTGTTCTACCGGGCGGACAACTACGAGGACAACGCCGCGTACAGTCAGCCTTACGGAGCCGGCGCGGAGGAGCAGGGGGTGACGGCCGGGCTGGTTCGGCAGATGAACAAACGCATCCGCGTGTCGCTGAAGTACGGTTTCTTCACGAGCCACGACCAACTGTCCGGCGGTAACCGCGACTTCAACTCACACTTGGTGTACTCGACCCTCCAGTACCGCTTCTAGACCGATCCCAGACGAATTTGGCGCAAACAGCGCCAGTCTAAACAACAGAACCACGACTGAAACACGAGTATGAAAAGACAACTCACAGCGATCCTCACTGGGGCGTTTCTCGCCGCCGGCACCTTGGTGGCCGCCGACGCGAAAGCCAACTACCAGAAGGACTGCCAGAAATGCCACGGCGCCGATGGCAAGGGGCAGACCATCATGGGCAAGAAGCTCAAGGCAAAGGACTACACCGATGCCGCGGTGCAAAAGAAATTCACCGACGAGGAAGCCATCAAAATCATCCGGGAAGGCAAGAAAGAGGGCGACAAGGCCATCATGAAAGCCTACAAGGACCAGTACTCGGAACAGGAAGTCAAGGATCTCTTGGCGTACATTCGTAAGTTCGCCAAGAAGTAGCGTCGGCGTACGCACCCTGCTTGGGAGCGCGTTTGCCCGCTGTGCATGTTCGGCCGCCCGAAAGATCTCGCGGCGGCCGTTTTGGCTTCTGCGGACGGCCTTCGCGGCCCCACTGGGCTTGGTTCGGCAGGGGGGGCGGTCGGGTGACGTCGGGGGGCAGTTGCGACTGGCGATCCAACAATCGAATGCGAGGGAGCGATCGCTCGTCAAACTGCTCACATTGTTCGTCAAACTGATACCTATGAAGACATATCTCGCAACGATCGTGGCCTCGGCATTTTTGGCGGCGGGTTCGCTCGCGGCCGCCGACGCCAAGGCCATCTACGTCAAGGACTGCCAGAAGTGCCACGGTGCCGACGGCAAGGGCCAAACTACCATGGGCAAGAAGCTCAAAGTGAAGGATTGGACGGATGCCCAGGTCCAGTCCAAGTTTACCGACGAGGAAGCCATTAAGACGATCAAGGAAGGCAAGAAAGAAGGGGACAAAACCCGCATGAAAGCCTACAAAGATCTGTATTCCGACCAAGAGGTCAAGGATCTGGTGGCATACATCCGAAAGTTCGCCAAGAAGTAGCACCCCGCCCGCGGCCTGCACTTCGGCGCGGGCGAAGAACTCGGTTTTTGGAACGGTCGCCCGATGAATTCGCGGAGACCGTTTTTGTTGTCCCA
>JAKCAB010000087.1 GCA_021839785.1 bacterium
TCCAGCAGCACCAGGTCGAACGACTTTTCGTGCAGCCGGTCCAGCGCGACGGCGCCGTTCTCGGCGGTCTCCACGGCGAAGCCTTGCTGGCGCAAGCGGCGGGCCAGCAATTCGCGATTGCCGGGGTCGTCATCGACCACGAGGAGATTCCCGCCCAGCGCGGCCTCGGCGGCGGCGGGTTGCCGGGTCGAAGGCCGGGCGAGCGCAAGCGCGTCCGGGTGCGCAGCCGGCGCGACCGCGGGTTTCGCCTGCTCGGCGGCGCTCAGCGCTTCGGCCGTCAGCAATTCGGGCAACAGCCGCAGAAAGGCCGCCGCCGCGCCGTGGATTTTTTCGAGGTCGGGAAAAAACTCCGGCGCGTCGTCGCGCTCGGCGAGCTCCATCAACATCTCGCTGTAGCCGGTGACGTGGTTGAGCGGGGTGCGCAACTCGGCGTGCAATTGGCGCAGGTCGATCCGCCCGCCCGCGAGTCTTTCGGGCGCCAGTTCCTCGCGGATCAGATCGACAAGCTGCTTGCCGGCGGCGTGGATGCGCTGCAGGTCGGGCAAAAACTGCGGCCGGCCGCGCTCGACGGCCTGTTCCTGCAACATCTCCGTGTAGCCGAGAATGTGCGAAGCCGGCGTGCGCAGATCGTGGCGGATGCGCGCCAGCGGGTCCACCTGCCGCGCCTCGGATTCGGGGGCGGCGGGCTCGCGAGAATCGGGTTGCGTCGGGCTGGTCATGCGTCGGCTCCAAGCTCTCACTGCCCGCCGGCGAGCACCAGATTTTCCAACAGGATCACCACGATGCCCATGATGGCGCCGCCGGCGATGATGCCCCCGCAAATCGGTTCCTGGTTTTGCACGATGAGCTTGTTCGCGGTGGATTCCGGTTTGCGAAAGACCTTCCCGACGACCCAGAAGATCAGCGCGCCCAGGAACATCGACAGGCAGGTGTTGAACGGAATGACCGACGCCAGACCGATGCCCACGCCGGACAGCCAGAACCGCCCTTTGGTCGCCAACCGCAGCGCTTCGAGCGCGATGCCGAGCAACGCGCCGAACAGCGCGGCCCAGCGGGCGGATTCCTTCAGGTTCGACAGGCCTTGAGTGAGCAACTGGGCCACCGCCTGCCAGACCGACGCGGCGGGCATGGGCTGTTCTTTGAACAGCTCGTTCACCCCACCGTGCATGAAGGCCAGGTAGAACACCGGCACCGACACCAGCGCGCCCGCCAGGATGCCCAGCACGTGGCCGATCGCCTGCTGGCGCGGCTTGGCGCCGAGCATGTAGCCGGGCTTGATGTCCATGAGCAGGTTCGAGGCGTGGAGCGCCACCTCGCCCGTGATGCCGGCGGTCATCAGGTTGGTCTTGATGTTGCCGGGGGCGAGCACGCCGAAGGTGAGCTGAGTGAGTTTGCCCAGTGCGCCGCTGGGCGTGATCGAGGTCAGCGCGGTCGAGTTCACGCCGATCAGCGCGAACACGAACACCAGCGGAATCGCGAGGAAACCCAGCGCCAGCGACACGTCGAAAAACCAGTGGGCGAGCAACACCACCACGGTGCCCACCAGCGGGATGCCGATCACAAACACCCGCAACGGCAGCTCGATGTCGCGCAGCGGGTCGGTGTTGGCGGGCGTCGCGCCTTTCCGCCACAAACCGCGGAACGCGCCGAACACCACTTTGGGTTTCGCGAAAAAGGCAAACAGCGAGGACGCGGTCATCATCGCCACGCCGCCCCAGAGCGCCCACTTCGTGATTTCGCGGAAGCCGAAATGGCGCACGCCGTCGGTCACCACGCCGGGAATATCGCCGTGGTTGATCGCCCAAGGCACGAGGATGAGGTAGTTCAGCACCGCCCCAATCAGGAGCGACACGCCGGTGCGGATGCCCATCAGGCCGCCGGTGGCCATGAGCACGAAATCCGAGTCCAGGCGCACGGTGAGCTCCCGCAGATCGACCCCGCGCACGTTGAGCGTCGTGAATTTGTAGATCCAGGCATCCAGGTAATCGGGGATGGTCAGGGCGGCCAGCTTGACTTTGGCGAGGATGTCGTGGCTCTGAAACAATTTCAGCACCGCCGCCAACGCGCCGGAGACCACCAGGATTTTCGCCTTGAACAGGCCGGTTTGCGCATCGCCGCTGTGGAGCGCGTCCATGACGATGCCCGCCGCGCGGCCTTCCGGGAACGGGTGCTGCTCGTCGTTGATGAACCGGCGCTTCAGCGGAAACGCGAACAGCACGCCGAGCACGGCCAGCGCCATGATCCAGCAAAACGTTTGCGCCATCGGAATCGTCTTGCCGGTCACGAGCATGTACGCCGCCAGGCTGGAGATCATCGGCGAGGTCATGTAGCCCGCGGCCGTGGCGATGGACTGCATCGCGTTGTTTTCGAGAATGGTGAACTCGCGTCCCAGGCCGACGCCTTCGAGCACCTTGAACAGGCCGAAGGCGAGGATGACGGAGGTGATGCCCACGCCCAAGGTCCAGCCGGTCTTGGCGCCGACGTACAGGTTGGTCATGGAGAGCACGCCGCCGAGCAACATGCCCGTCAGCGCGGAGCGGAGGGTGAGTTGGGGCATGTCGCCCTTCCAGACGTTCTCGAACCACCACCGGTCCTTTTGTTCGAGCGTCCAGGTGCGGACCTGCTCCGCGTCAAGCTGCTTTAACGCCATGAATCACCTCGGGTTGCTGTTCGCCGCGGAGAGTGGCGGGGCCGCCAGCGCCGGCACAAGTGGAAAGTCGCAAATCGATTCGGAGCGCCGCCGATTTGGAGCGCCGGTGTCCAACCGGCGCAGCCGCTGGCGCAGAGGCGAACGCACTTCCCCAAGGCCGATCGGCTTCCCGTTTGCGTCCAGCGCGATCCTCTGCCACACATGGCGGGTACTCAACGTCTGTTATGAACGCGTTTCGCTTCGCCGCTCGGTTGGCCGCCATCGGCTCGACCATCCTGGCCTTGAATCTCACCGCCGCGCCCGAGCCGGTGCCGTACCGAGTCGCCGCGAAAGCGCCGGACGTCGCGACCTTGGCCTCCCCCGGCGAGGTGCAACTCCAGGGCTTCCTCGGCGAACGCGTGGCGGTGAACGAGCGCAAGCGTTTGCTGGAAGTCGATCTCGAGCCCCTGCTGGCCGGCTTCCGCCACAAGCCGGGCGTGCATCCGTGGATCGGCGAGCACATCGGCAAATGGCTGCACGCGGCCACGCTGGCCTGGGCGCACAACGGCGATCCCGCCTTGCGCGCGCGGCTCGACTACGCCGCCGCCGAACTCATCAAGGCGCAGGAGCCGGACGGCTACCTCGGCACCTACACGCCGGACAAGCGCTTCGGCCTTTACCCCGGCGCGGACTGGGACGTGTGGTCGCACAAATACTGCCTGATCGGCCTGCTGACGTACTACCAGTTCACCGGCAACACCGCCGCGCTTGAGGCTTGCCGGAAGGCCGCCGATCTCTTGATCGCCACGTTCGGCCCCGGCAAAAAGAGCATTCTCGCCGCCGGCACGCACGTCGGCATGGCCGCCTCGAGCGTGCTGGAACCGATCGTGATTCTTTACCGCTTTACCGGCGATTCGCGTTACCTCGACTTCGCGCAGTACCTCGTCCAGTCGTGGGCCGAGCCCAACGGACCGCATATTCTCCAGACGCTGCTCACGGCCAAGAGCGTGCAAAAGACCGCCAACGGCAAGGCGTACGAGATGCTCTCGAACCTGGTCGGCCTCTGCGAACTCTATCGCGTGACTGGCGAAAAGGATTACCTGCAAGCCGTGTTGAACGCCTGGCAGGACGTGGTGGCGAACCGGCTTTACCTCACCGGCAGCGCCAGCCAGGGCGAACATTTTCACGGCGACCACGAACTGCCCAACGGCGAGTCCGCCCACGTCGCAGAGACGTGCGTGACCACGACGTGGATCCAGTTGAACGAACAATTGCTCCGGCTCACCGGCGAGGCGCGCTTCGGCGACGAACTCGAGCGCACGTTCTACAATCACCTCGCCGCGGCGCAAAATCCGGCCGGCAGCGACTGGTGCTACTTCACGCCGCTCGAAGGCCGGAAGAATTATTTGAAGGACATCAACTGCTGCCATTCCAGCGGCCCGCGCGGCCTCGCGCTGATTCCGCCCGCCGCGGCCTTCACCTACCAGGCCGGCGATACCGAAGGCATTGCGGTAAACTTGTTCGAGCTGGCTTCATTCACGACCCGGATCGCCGGCCAGCCGGTGCGGGTGAAGGTGGACACCCAGTTTCCGCGCTCCGGCCGCGCCATCGTCACCGTGATACCCGCCAAGCCGTTGCGGTTTGGGCTGATGTTCCGCGTGCCTGAGTGGGCCTATCCGCTGGGCATGAACATCGGAACGCTGATCACTCGAAAGAACTATAAATGGAGGATGGGTGGAGGTTGGGCAGCATTCACTCCGCGGCTGTGGCAGCCCGGCGAGGAGATCGAGCTACACTACAAGCTCACGCCGCGTCTGGTCACGGGGAAGTACGGCAACGAAGGCAAGACGGCGCTCGCGTGGGGACCGATGGTTCTGGCTTACGATCAAAACCGGAATCCCGGCTTGCCGGCGCCTTCGCTGGTGGGCTTCGCCGAACCTGACGACCACCCGCTTTGCGAGCGCATCACCTCGCCGGACACGGCGCCGCAATTTGCCGTCCAAGTCGTCACCGCGAAATCGTCCGCGCCGCAGCGGGCCGTGTTTGTGCCGTTCGCCGACGCGGGCGCCGACGGCGGACGGTACGCGGTCTGGCTGCGCGCGCCGGGCGCGGCGTTCCCGAAAGACGAGTCGCTGTTCGCGTTCGCCGAGGAAAGCCGGAACGATCCCGGCAACGTGGCCGGCTCCACCACCGACGGCGACGCCGGCACGTTCGTCGTGACCTTCAACGGCCGCCCGCAATCTGAGGCGTGGTTTGCCGTCCAGGCCGACCAGGCGGTCCGCGTCGGTCGCGTCGTCTTCACGCAGGGCCAGGATTTCCACGATGGCGGGTGGTTCGACGCCAGCGCGGGCAAGCCGCGGGTCCAGATCAAGCGCACGAAAGACGGCGCCTGGGAAGACGTGGGCGAACTGGGCGATTACCCGGCAACGACCGCCACCGCCAAGGCGAACCTCAAGCCCGGCGACAAATTCACGTTGCCCCTGGCCGCACCGGTCGAAGCCTTCGGTGTGCGGGTGATCGGCAAACCAGCCAGCGGCGACAACCCCGCCCAAGCCTTCGCCTCTTGCGGCGAACTCGCGGCCTTCGAGCAATAGCACCGCGTTGCCTACCCTGCGCGGTGCGCCTGCATCGCTTCCGATCGCGCCGGAGATTCCGTTACTCGCTTCCCGTCCACTGCCGGGTGGCTTGGGGGCAGGACGCACCGAAACCCGTAATCGTAGTCCCGGAGGGTTGGCCGGAAGTAGTCCCGGTTCGCGAGCCGGCAGTACCAGGCGTAGGTGTTCCAACTGCCCCCGCGCACGAGCCGGCCGGGCCCGGACGCCGGACCGCGCGGGTCGGTTTGCGACACGTTGCGGTAATTTCCATACCAATCCCAGCACCACTCCCACACGTTCCCGATCAGGTCGTAGAGCCCGTATTCATTCGGCGCAAACGACCCCACCGGGCTCGTGTAGGGAAAATCCCCGACCCGGTAGATCGGGTCGAACCCGCGGCTTGGGCTGACGTCGTAGCGGTAGTACGAAGAACTGTCGTAGTTGGCCTGGCTTTGGCTGATCGTGTCCCCCCACGGAAAGCGTCGCCCACTCGCCCCGCCGCGGGCCGCGCGCTCCCACTCCGCTTCCGTCGGCAACCGATACCCTGTGGACCATTTCACGCAATCGTTCCGCACGTCCACCTGCCCCGTCCGGTACACGGACGTCCGCGCGGCATTCGTGTAGTACGCCGGCGCAAGCCCCTCCATTTCGCTGCGCGCATTGCACCACTTCACCGCGTCATACCAGTTGACCGAGTGCACCGGGTGGTTGGGGGCCTTCCCAAAACCGGGATTGTCGAAACGATAACCATGCTCGGCCGCCCAATCGCACACCTCGTCCCACCGGGCCTTCGTGACTTCGGTCCGGTCCAGGTAAAACGCGCGCACTGCCACGGTGTGCGTGGGGCGCTCGTTCACCCAGCCGTCCCCGATCGTGTCTCCCATGATGAACGAGCCGGCGGGGATGAGGACCATGCCGTCAGGTGCCGGCAGTCCGTTTTGGGCCGCCTGACGCGACGCGTCCGCAGACAACCTACCCGGCCGTTGCTTCCTCGTGTCCGAATGGATCCGTTCCCTCGTCGTGGACGACATCGCGAGGCCGACATCGCCGTCGAAACCCGAGCCTGGCGTCAGGTCGGTGGCGGCGCCGGTGTCCGAGGCCGCCCCACTAACCGTGGTGATATCCGCATTGCCAGCGGCGGACGCGATCGCCCCCGGATGCTTGCCTGCACGCGGCCTCGCACGGGCGGTTGGATCAACCAGGCCAGCCGCGTGCAGGAGATGCCAACAAACAAAAGCCAGTGGAAGCAGCGCGATCGATTTCATGAACTCAAGCTCGGCGAAGGGGCAAGCATCCTCGCTCCCGGCACGCTGCCAAAACGGGACCACTCGTACAAGCAGTGAATCAACTCACTTCGACAGGAGGGCCAAATGGTCATGGCCAAGGTCCGTGGCGGGGGCAGGTCTTGGTGCTGGTCCGCCCTCGATCCGCACAGCGTGAGCCGCGGCAAAATGCCCGCAGCTTTGGTTCATAGCATCCAAGACCGACGGAAGGCAGATGACCGCCATTACCGGCTCCGCGCCGCGGTGGCTTGATAACGCGCCAGCCGCGCGGCGATCCGTTCCGCCAGATCGTTCTTGCCGGCGGCGCGGGCGATTTGCAGGGCGTGCTCGGCCGAGTGGATCGCCTCCGGCAAACGTCCGGCGCGGGCGTAGTTCTCCGCCAGCAGCTCGTGCAAAACCACGGAGGTGTCGATCTGCGGCTTGAGCGCGACCGCCTGGTCCACCTGTCCGGCGGCCGGGTCCGTCTCGCCCTGGCAGGCCAACGCCAACGCCAGCAGGTAATGCGCCTCCGGATTGTCGGGCGCCAGGCGGATCGATTCCTGGAAGTTCGTCGCCGCCTCCGTGTAGCGGTTGCATTGCAGGCAGGCCTTGCCCAGATACACGCGGACAACCTGGGGCTGGTATTGCGGCTCCCGGCTGAAAGGCAACGCCGCCAACGCCGCCTGCAAATGCGGAATGGCCTTGTCCGGCGCGTTCCGACTCAGCAACGCCACGCCCAGATCGCTCTGCGCAAAACCGTTCTGGGGGTCGAGCCGCAAGGCCTGGGCGGTGTGCTCCAGCCCTTCCTGAAACTGGTGTTTGACGTTAAAGAGCAAGAAACCCAGCCGCTGGTGGGCGGTGACGTTGTCGGGATTCAACTTCAGCGCTTCGCGGTATTTCGCGATGGCGTGGGCGGTGTCGCCGGCGATAAAACTCGTTGCCCGCGCGCTCGAACGAGTAGTCGTTCAGGAACTGTTCCTGGATTTTCACAAGGCCACGCGCGGGGAGGTTGACGAACTCCGGGATGTTCGCGGTCCGGTTGGTGGCCGTGAAACGATCCAGCAGCACCGGCGGCGGGTTGGTGAGCGAGACCTCGCCGAACCGCCAGCGGATGTCCGACGGATCCTTGACCGCCTCGATGAACGGTAAATTGACATCGCGATAGAAAATCGGGGCGCCGACCTCGTCGGGCGAAGTGGAGAAAGAAATCCGACCCCGGCTCAGCGGTCGATCCGGCGCGGAACCGCGAAATCCTTCGATGAGCAGTTGCGCGGGCTTTGATCGCGAGCGCTGTTTGATCGTCACCCAGGTCTTTGGGTCCGGACACCAGTGGCTTTCGCAGGCCATCGCCTCCACGGGCGGCAAGCCGTCCGGAAAGTTGAAGCGCAGCCGCCACGAGTCGGAAGCGGTTCCCGTCTCTTGCCACCGAAACGTGGGTGGGGCGATCTCGGGTGGAAAGACCGTTTCGTCGAACGGGTAAAGGATAATCGGTTTGCGGACTTCCGGGGAAGAAACGTGGGGTGAGTTCTCGCCGCCGCCCGCTGAACCGGCTGGCGTGTCAGCCAATGCGATGCCCTGGTCCGAGGCCATCAGGATCACGGCAAGCCAGTTTGCGATGGACTGCAGTTTGCGGGGCACGCTGGCTCCCTACCTGCCCGACCCGCCGGTGTCAACGCCCGGCTGCACGCCGGGTCCGTCCGGCTCACGGCCGGCCCGCGCGGCGGGAATGAAAAAAGCGAGGAGACCGGTTGCCCGATCTCCTCGCGCGAAACAGCGGTGAAGACTATTTCTTCAAGCGGAATAACTTCGTTCCCGCGCCGACCGGCAGGGTCTGCGGCGCCGGGCCGAGATCGGTCCACGGCCCCAGCACCGAATCGGCCGATTGCACGGTGGACCCGCCCGCCGGGTCTTCCGAGATGGTGACGTTGCCACCGCTGAGGGTGATCTTCGCCATGCCGGTGGCACCACCGGTTTCCGGCGCCGGATACAACAACAGATAGTCCATGTCGCCGTCGTTGCGGTTGGCCGACCAGCGCAGGGTCACGGTGCCTTCGAGGTCCACCGTGGCGATGCTGCCGTCCGCAGCGCGTGCCGGGAGCAGGTCGTTCGAGCTCCAGGCGCCGGTGCCTTGATGGACGAAGTCGCCGATCTTGGTGACGCCTTGCTGGTTGCCCGGAACGACTGCGTTGCCATCCCACGAACTGCCGTCGGCCTTCTTGGGATCTGCCACGAGGCTGACGGACATGTTGATCTCGCCGGCGTTCTGACCGTCGCGGGCGATGCCGGCCACGATCGCGTACTTGCCCTTGGGCACGGTGCGAGTGTAGTTCTGCCATTGGCCGGTGGAGGTCCAGCCCACCGCGTAGTTGGCGTCCACGGTCCAGGTGGTCCCACCCGAACTGCCGCGCGCGCGGCCGATGTCGGAGACGACGCCGGCATCGTTGTTGTTGTCGGGCGTGCCGCCCTTCATGTCCACCACCCCCGCGTCACCCGCCGTGTGTCGGTTGTAGGCGAGGGCCGCGCCGCCGGATTTGTCCGGCGCCGCGAAGTAGTCCACGTCCAGCACCGCCTGGTCAGTGAGATCCTTATACGCGTCGCCTTTGTAAGGCATGGTGTTCGCCGCGGCCATGTTCAGGCCGGTGTTGTAGTTGTAGTCTTCCGCCTCGATCAGGTAGGCGTCGGCCAGGAGCAGACGGTTGTTGTCGTCCGTCGCACCGCCGTTGAGGGTGGTGCTGCCTTTCGAGTTGGAGACGACCAACGAGTAATCGCCGACCGCGCGGACATCCGCGTTCGCGATGACCAGCGACGGGTTGTTGGCGCCGGAGATGTCGTCCTTGTTCTGCCGCCATTGATAGGTAAAGGGCGTCGCGCCGACAATCTTCGCCGGATCGATGCTGAGGGTGACGGTGTCGCCCTGATTGAACACCGGTTTGTCGATGTGGATGGTGTCGCTGACGATCGGCGCCAGGTTGTCCACCGAATCGAACATGCCGATCAAATTCCCCGTCAGCGCACTGGCCGTGCCATTGGCGGGGTCGGCATCGCCTTCCTTGATGAACGTGGCGTCGGCCCCATCGCCACCACCGCCTTCACGGAAGTCAAGTTCCATGTAATAGCGTTTGCCGGCGGTGAGGGTGATCGGGTTCCAACCCGGCCACTCGCCGTTGGGGAACTGGTCGGAACGCTTGAGGGTCGCGTCGCCGCCGCCGGGGCTGAGCCACTGGTACTGGTTGCTCCAGCCGCCTTCCTGGGCGATGAGCTTCTTGTTCGCCGGGTTGTCGTCGGTGCTCAGATACAGGTTGCTCTGGTCGTCCGAGGCGACGAAGAACACGTAATTGCCGGAGGTGGCGGGAACGAAATAGGTCACGATACGGCAACCGTAGTTGTCTCCCACGCCCCAAGGCGCGCCCATCTGGCTGGCGTTGCCGGTGACGTTCGGCACGCGCGCCCAGGCCGGATCCGCCAGGTTCGCTACGAACGTGTCGATGTTGCCGGTGTCGCCGTTGAGGTCGTTCCAGCGTTCCCACTTGGCGATGCCGGTGATGAACTTCGCCGCGCGGAAACTGATCTTGCTGTCGGTCGCGATGGTGTTGCCCGCGGCGGCGGTGTCCTTCACACCGTTGACCGTGAGGTTATAGACCGTGTCGTCGGTCTGCTGGGAAGTGGTCAGGATGACCGTCACGTTGTCTGGCGCCAGTTTGGCCGCCGAGACGGTGATGCCCTGGTCGATCCGATAATTGCTGGCGGTTTCCGCGGTGGCTTGGGTGACCCATTCGCTGAACTTGACGCGCACGCTGGCGCGGTCCGCGCCGCCTACGGCCTCGACAAGTGTGGGCGGCGTGGTGTCCGCCGTAACCGTCAGGGTGGCGTCCGCGCTGGTCGCGTTGCCTTGAGCGCCGGTGACGGCGACCGAGAATTTAGCTCCGTTGTCGGTCATGTACACGCGGGCAATACTGTAGGTCATGTTCGTGGCGTCGGTGATGTCCGCGCCGTTCTGCTTCCACTGGTACGTGTACGGCGGCGTGCCATCAGCCACGACACTGAAGGTCACAGGCGTGAGTTCCGCGACCGTCTGGCTTTGCGGTTGCGCGGTGATTTGGAGCGGTCCCGTGGCCTTGTCGAAGGACGCGAGGTACTCGCCCGGGATCGGCATGGACGAATCGATCAGGAAATTTGGATCTTGGACCGCGACGGACAAATTGTCGCCGCCGCCGCCTTCCTTTGCGAGCGCCTCGATGTAATAGGCTTTGCCTTTGGTAAGCGTGATCTTCGCCCCGCCCAGGCCGGGATCCTTTGTGGGCCATTCGGTCGCGGCGAAGGTCGAGGAGTTCTTCGCCTCGACCGTGCTGCCGCCTCCGATGGCCGTGTAGCTGCGCA
>JAKCAB010000850.1 GCA_021839785.1 bacterium
ATTTATTGGGCCAACATCTGGTTGACCTTACGTTGATAAAAGAACTGTTCCTCCGGCGTGAAAAGCCGCGCGAAGATCACCCGGATGGTCTTGCCGTTCGTGCGATAAAGACTGATCACGCCCATGCCGGCCGGCGACCGGCCGAGGTTAAAAAAACGCGCCTGCACGGAAAACCGGGGCGAATCGGGCAACAGCCGCACCGCAAACGGATCCTCGAACGATTCTTCAATGTCGCGGGTTGTCAGAGAGCTGCCCAACTCGAACGGCGGATTGTTCCAATCGAACTCCATATTGGCTCCGCTCGTAAATCAATCGGCCATGCAATGTCGTTACAATGTATTTACACAACCCGCCCGATTGTCAACCAGAATTCGATCAGAAACGCGAACGCTGTGTACAGCGGCGTCGGGCACAGCCGCCGGCTTGACCGGGTGCGCCGGTCGGCGATACCGTCAGCGCCCGTCAGCCCGATCAGAAACACGGTTCACATTGCCGGGATGTTGGTCGGGCGCCGAAAAAACTTATCGCCCAGAGGCGAACACGATTCAGAGGTCTGCATGAACCAAACTCCAGGAACCCTCACGCGTCGCAACTTTCTCCGCACCGCCAGCGCCTCGGTCGTGGCCTTCACGGTCGTGCCGCGGCACGTCATCGCCGCCAGCGGCACCAACCCGCCCAACGAGCGGATCAACCTCGCCGGCATCGGCGTGGGCGGCATGGGCGCCGGCGACATCGGCGCCGTGGCGTCCGGCAACAACATCGTGGCCTTGTGCGACGTGGATTCGCGGCACGCCGCGGATACGTTCAAGAAATTCCCCGACGCAAAACAATTCCGGGATTTCCGGAAGATGTTCGACGCCATGGAAAAGAGCATCGACGCGGTGGTGGTGGCCACGCCGGACCACTTCCACGCCGTGGCGGCGATGGCGGCCATCAAGCGCGGCAAGCACGTTTATTGCGAAAAACCGCTGGCGCATTCCGTCCACGAGGTCCGCGCGTTGATGAGAGCGGCGCAGGAGCACAAGATCGTCTCCCAACTGGGCAACCAGGGGCATTCGTACGATTCGATCCGCGACTTCTGCGAATGGGTTTGGGCCGGGGCGATCGGCCAAGTGCACACGATCCACGCCGGTTGCGCCGCCGTGAACTCCGGCATCGACCAACTGCCGCAGCTCAAGGAGCAGCATCCGGTGCCGCCCACGCTCGATTGGGACCAATGGCTCGGCCCGGCGCAATTTCGCCCGTACTGCCCGGCCTACCTGCCCGGCTCGTGGCGCGGCTGGGTGCCGTTCGGCAACGGCACCGTGGGCGACTGGACCTGTCACGTGGTGGACCCGGTCTTTTGGGCGCTCGACCTCGGCGCGCCGACGAGCATTCAAGCGCAGGTGAAAAACTACGATTTCAAAACCCAGGGCGACGCGTACCCGAAGGGCGAGATCATCACTTACGAGTTTCCGGCCAAGGGCAAGCGCGGCCCAATCACGATGCACTGGTACAGCGGCACGGAGCGGATTCCGCGGCCGGCCGACCTCGACCCGGACGACAAACCGGTGGACACCGGCGCCGTGGTGCTCGGCGACAAAGGCACGATCATGTACGGCTCGCACGGCGCCGGCGGCGTGCGGTTGATTCCGCAGGCCAAAATGGACGCGTTCCAGCGCCCGCCGAAAACGATCCCACGCTCGAAGGAGCATCACCAGAACTGGCTGGAAGCCATCCGCACCGGCACCAAGGCCGGCTCCGATTTCTCGTACGGCGGGCCGCTGACCGAACTGGCCATGCTGGGCGTGATCGCGATCAAGCTGGCGGGCATCAAGCTCGAGTGGGACGCGGTCAACGCGCGCTTCACCAATTCACCGGAAGCGAACCAGTTCGTGAATCCGCCGTATCGCGCGGGCTGGGAACTATGAACGCGCCGGCGTTGCCCGGCCTCATCCTTGATTCCGAAGTAGCCGCCGACGTCAGTCGGCGCAGACAGTTGCCGGGCAGCGCGGACTGACGTCCGTGGCTCCGGCCGGTTGGGTGTCGTCAGCGACTGCTGGTAACGGCTGACCCACCGCCGCGAGGCCTGATTCGGCTTCCTCGACTTCGGTTTTCGGCCTCATTTCTCCAGCCAGCGTTTGAGGCGGGGGTTGTCGCGGACTTCGATGGTGGCCGCCGGCTTGCGCACGATGCAAACGGCGGCCTTTTCGTGGTCCGCCAGTGCCAACCCGCGGTCCGGACCGAGCACGCTGATAGCGGTGCTCAAGCTGTCGGCGGTCATGCCGTCGTGGGCAACGACGGTTACCAGGCTGTGATCGGTGAGGCCAATGCCCGTGTGCGGATCCACGATGTGCGAGTAGCGCACGCCGTCGATCACGACGTGCTGGAACAAATCGCCGGACGTCGCCAGACCCGTGCGTCGCAACAAAACGAAGCGTGCAGGCGGCGCGTCCGGCACGTCCAGCGGCGCAATCTCGATGCGCCAGCCGGCCTTGCCGGGCGGCGGGTCGCTCACCGCCATGTCGCCACCGCCGGAAACCAGCGCTTGTTTGACCCCGTGCTGTTCCAGGACCTTCAGCGCTTCGTCCATCGCGTAACCCTTGGCAATGGCGCCCAAGTCGAGCCGCATTCCGGGCACGAGCAGACGCGCGGTGTGAGCGTGCGGATCGAGTTGCAAGTTTCGCCAACCGCTGGAGGCCAGCGCGCGCGCCAGCCGGGTCGGTTCGGGCAGGGCTTGGTCGCGGCGCGCCTTGCGCCACAAGCTCACGATGGGGCCGACCGTGATGTCGAACGCGCCGTCCGTTTGTCGGGAAACCTCCTGCGCCCGCGCCAGCACCCGCCAGAGATCGTCGCTGACCTTCACCGCCTGGCCGCTGCCGGCGGTGCGCGACAGCGTGCTCAGTTCGCTGTCGTACTCGTAGTCGCTCATGACGGTGTTGAGCGCGGCGATGCGATCGAAAGCCGCCTGGGCGGCGGCATCCGCCTGCTCGCGGCTGGCGGCGTAAAGCACGATCCGGAACGGCACGCCCATTTCCGGTTGGGTGTACTCGTACCGCTCCAGCGCAACCGGCGCCGAGGTGCGGCAGCCCGTGAACGCCAGGAGCAAAAGCGCGGCAAGCCCCGCCAACGCGCCCGTGGAGCCTTTGCTTTGGTTTCCGGCTTTCCTGATTTCCAAATTCAACCTCCGCGCCGCGGCGGCTGGGCGGTTGATGTTGCCGGGCTCACCCGCGTCTCGGCCCGCCGGCGCGCCGGCTTCCAGCCGGCTTAACGTGCCAGCACTAAGCTGGGGGTGGTGCCGGAACAGTTCCGCGGCTGCCGGCGGTTTAAGCCGCTTGGGAAAGCGGCGCGCCGTCCAGTGCGACGGCGGGCTGTCCCCAGCCCGCACAACCATGAACGGCCACCAAGGCACGGAGGCACGGAAGACCAATTGAGAACCCAGGAACTCAGGAAGCGGGTGCCCGCAACTTTGGTTTCCGGCTTTCCTGAATTCCAAATTCAACCTCCACGCCTTGGCGTCTTGGCGGTTGATATTGTCGAACAAAACGGCACTTCGTCCGGCCGTTTCGGAAATCGTCTGATGGTTGTCCATGCGCAGCCAGCTTTGCGGAATTTCTAAGCGGTGACAAACGGCAACGGCACGATGGTCGCCGGGCTCTCGCCGGCAGCAGTCCGCAACGTCAAAACATTGCCCGCGTCGTTGAAGCCGCGGCGCACGTAGCCGAGGGCGACGTTCGCGTTCAGCGTGGGCGACCGGATCGCGCTGGTGACAAAACCGACCTCCTGGCCGTCCCGGCTCAGCGGGGCGCCTTTCGCGGGCAGCGGCGAAAGGTCGTCCGCGAAGCGCAGGCCCCGCAGCGTTTTCGCTACCTGGCCATACGTGCGGATGCGGGCGATCACTTCCTGGCCGATGTAGCAGCCTTTGCGGTAGCTGATCGCGCGCGCTTCGAGGCCAGCCTCGGGCGGAAGATTCGTCTCGTCCATGTCGGCGCCAAACCGCGGCACCCCCGCCTCGACTCGCGCCCATTCCAGCGCCTGCCAGCCCGCGGGACGGCCGCCCAGCACTTTCACGGCGGCGGCGAGTCGTTCGGCCGCGACCGCCAGCGCGGTGGTGGGGACGAACACGTCGAAGCCCGGCAAGTGCACGCGCGGCTGATTCATCAAATAAAGTTCGCCCAGCGCTGCGTCGATCATTGTCGAGAAGGCCAGCGGCTTGTCCGGCAGAACGATGTCAGGCGCGAAGCGGCTCACCACATCGACCGCCTGCGGGCCTTGGACGCTCAACAAACCGTAGTGCGGCGACGCGTCGGCCACCCGGACATCGTCGGCGATGATGTAACGGTCGAGTCGCTGCGCGACGGCGGCGGCGTACCCCGGTTCGAAGTCGAGCAGGAACTCGTTAGCCAGCCGGTAAACGAACAGGTCGCTGTCCAGCTTGCCTTTGGCGGTGACCAGCGCCGCATAACACCCCTCGCCGGCGCGCAGCGCCTTCACGTCGTTTGTGACCTGGCCGTTGAGAAATCGCTCGCGATCCGCGCCCAAGACACAAAGCCGGCCGCGGAAACTCAGATCGAACACGGCCGCGCTCCGGCGGAGGACCCCATGCTCGGCGATCGGGTCGCCATACGCCGCGACGACCTCGCCGCCGTTCACGGTCGTGAACGTCGCGCCCCGATTCCGGTGCCATTCGTGAAGGGTCAGACTCGCCACGGGGCCAAGGTAGCGACGGACCGCACGCCCAGCCAGCGGCGGAGGCTATTTTCGCCGGCGCACCAACGCGGGTTAGACACCCGCGCGCCGGCCCAAGGTTCGGTGAAGGCGCCGCGGGTTGGCCGCCGGACGCGGGTTAAAACCCCGCGCTTCGGCGGCTGGGACAGCCGTGCGCCAACGGCCAGCGCCGAGGCCCCGCGGGCCGGCGCCTGTCTTTCCAGTTGAACGCCCGCGGTTGCCCGCGAACAATCGCCGCGTTTGCCATGACGTTCCTGGCTGCCGATTCGTCTCGTTCGCCGCTCGTCCGCTTGCGCGGCATCGGCAAGCGTTTCGGGCCGGTGCCCGTGCTGCGCGGCGTGGACCTCGACATCTTCGGCGGCGAAGTCCTCGTACTCGCCGGCGAAAACGGCGCGGGCAAAAGCACGCTCATCAAAATCCTCGGCGGCGTTCACACCGACTTCGAGGGCACCATCGAGATCGACGGCCGCACCGTCCGTCCGCGCTCGCCGCTCGAAGCTTCCGCGCTGGGCGTCGCGATCATTTTCCAGGAACTCTCGCTGGTGCCGACGTTGACCGTCGCGGACAACATTTTCCTGGGCCGCCCGCTGACGCGCCGCGGATTCGTGGACGACGATGAGCAACGCGCGGCGGCGCGGCGCTTGTTGGATCAGCTCGGCCTGGACATCGACGTGGACCAGCGCGTCGAAGATTTGCCGATTGCGCAGCAGCAGCTCACCGAAGTCGCGAAGGCGCTGGCGCGGAACGCGCGCGTCATCGTGATGGACGAACCCACTAGCGCCTTGAACGCGCCGGAGGTGGAGAAGCTCTTCGACCTCATCGCCGACCTCAAGGCGCGCGGCTGCGGGATCGTTTATATCACGCACAAGATGGAGGAAATCGAGCGGATCGCGGATCGCATCGCCGTGCTGCGCGACGGCGAGCACGTGGGCGCCGCGCCCGCCGCCGAACTGCCGCCGGCGAAGCTGGTGAACTGGATGGTGGGCCGCGAAGTCGGTCAGCAGTTTCCGCGGCACGCCGGACAGCCGGGTGCGGAGCGGTTGCGCCTGGAAGGCTTCTCCGTTTGGCGGAATGGCCGGGCCGCCCGCCCGACGGTTGAAGACGTGTCGTTCAGCGTGCGGGCAGGCGAAATCCTGGGCGTGGGCGGCCTGCAAGGCTCCGGCGCGAGTGAGCTGTTCGGCGGCTTGTTCGGCGCGTACGGTGCCCGCGTCGGCGGGCAGGCCTGGTTAGACGGTCGGCCACTGGAGATTGCGTCGCCGCGCCGCGCCATCGACCAGGGCCTCGCCTGGCTCACCAACGACCGCAAGGCCACCGGGCTGGTGCTGGCGCTATCGATCGTCGCCAACGCCACGCTCGCCGACCTGCCGCGCCTGTGCCGCGCGGGTTGGCGTCAGCCAGTGCGCGAGCAGAGCGCCGCGCGGGAGCAAGGCAGGACGCTGTCGCTGCGCGCGGCTTCGCTCGACATGGAGGTGGGCCTGCTTTCGGGCGGCAACCAACAAAAGGTGGCGCTGGCCAAATGGCTTCAGACCCGGCCGCGTTTGTTGATGCTCGACGAGCCGACCCGCGGCATCGACGTCGGCGCCAAGCGCGAGATTTATCAACTCATGAACGACCTCACGGCGCGCGGCCTGGCGATTCTGCTGATCACCTCGGAGTTACCCGAATTGCTGGCCTTGAGCGACCGCATTGTGGTGTTGCATCGCGGACGGTTGACGGCGGAGTTGACCCGCGCCGAGGCCACGCCCGAGAAAATCCTCACCGCAGCGATGGGACGAACATGAAGGCGAAGGCCGAAATCCGAGAATCGAAATCCGAAGCGGGCGGGCCTGGCCGCAGTTGCGCGCGAGGGTTACTGCCCTTTCCCGACTTGAATCGCTATGACGCCTGAGCGAGCCGGCTCGCAACCTTTACTTGCCCGTGTTTGGTCGAATCCCGCCAGCCGCGCGACAATCGCGTTGGTGCTGGTGCTGATCCTCGGTTGCGTGTTCAACGCGGACGGCGCGTTCTTCAAACTGGGGACGCATCGCGACACGCTCCGGCAGGCGTCGGTGTTCGGCATCCTCGCCTGTGGCATGACGCTGGTGATCATCAGCGGCGGGATCGACCTGGCCGTCGGCAGCGTGCTGGCATTGGTGGCGGTGGCGTTTTCGCTGATGAGCATCCACTGGAACTGGTCGCCGTGGGTGGTGCTCCCGCTGTGCCTGTTGCTGGGCGCCGCGGCCGGCGGCGTGGCGGGCGGCGTGACCGCGTGGTTTGGCATCCAGCCGTTCATCGCCACGCTGGCCATGATGGTGTTCGCGCGCGGGCTGGCGAAAACCCTCTCCGGCGGCATGAAGGTCTCCACCGCCGTCAAACAGGCCGACGGCAATTATCATTACGTGGATGTGCCGGCCATTTTTCGTTTCATCGACAACCGGATTTTGAGCGGCCACCTGTCGATGGTAACCGTGATCTTCGCCGTGTGCGCCGTCGCGGCCTGGGTACTGCTGGCGCGGCATCGCTGGGGGCGCGAGTTGTATGCCATTGGCGGCAATGAGGAGGCGGCTCGACTCTCCGGCGTGTCGGTGACCTGGATCAAGTTGCTCGCCTACGCGGCCAGCGGAATGCTGGCGGCGGTGGCGGGCCTGTGCCAGGCCGCGCAGGAACAGCAAGGCGATCCCGAAGCCGGCGCCGGCTACGAACTCACCGCCATCGCGATGGTGGTGATCGGCGGCACGCCGTTGACCGGCGGGCGGGGCGGCATCGGTTTGACGCTGCTGGGCACGCTCACGATCGGGTACCTGGACAAAATTCTGAGCATCAACGCCGTGCCGGAAGCGAGTCGATTGATGCTCACCGGCGCAATCATCGTCGCCGCGGTGCTGACGCAACGCAGGCGACGGTCGTGAAGCCGACTCAATCTTCCCCGCCACGGAGGCGCGGAGCCGCAGAGTTTGAATTTGGAATGCAGGAAGACAGGTGTTTCCGCAGACCACTTCAGCTCAGCGCTTGAGGCTGGCCGTCGAGTGGACGCGCCGCCGCCGAACCTATTCTTCAGTTTGCGTCGAATCGTTGTTCGGCCGCCGCGAAGTCGTACCACAGAACCTCCAGTCCGTTCGTCCGATCGCGCAGCACGTAGTTACCGGGTGAGTCCTCTTCGTGGATTAAGCCGCCGAGGAGAACATTGGTTCTGACATTTGGGGGTATGGTGTTTGGTATGGCGATCGCGGCGCGAAGCTGTGCCGCCGACGGTTGGGCCGGCAGGCCGGAAGCACTCAAGGCCTGGATCAGGAAACTCTTCGTCGCCATCGCTCCGTAGATCTTCGGCAGTTTCTGGAGGCGCACTTCGATCTTGGATAGCGAATCCCAGGAGAGGAATCCGGCAATCCCCACCCCGGCAGCGGCGAGAGCCGTTATGTACCGACCCCGCCGAACGAAGGATCTGTGGCCCCAACGCCACCAGCCGGTAGCGGCCAGTGCAATCACCACCAGCCAGGGGACGACTTGGTTGAGGACGGTATGCAGCGCCCCGACCCGGCTGTAAACCACAGTCCGCGTCTCGGTGAAGGGCTTCCAGTCAAGCCAGACATCCTGAGCCAACGCCGGGCCCGCCAGCTCCGCCGTGAATTTCGTGCAGATTGCGGGTGACCGAATCCACCGGTTTAGCAAGGGATGCAGGACCGGGATGCCGATAGGTCGAGGGCCTTGCTCCCGCGAAACCACGGCGCACCGCTCGACTTTGAATCCCGGTGCTTCCGCACGCTTCGGCCCGAACACGAACAACTCAACGCTCAGAGGCCCCGCCCCCACACCGGTCAGGCGCATCGGATACACTGCTTTGGGCGTCGGAAAGGTGAACGACAACGGCAACACCGAATTCGTCGTATCGCGGCCATCGCGTCGAACTTTTGCGGCGACGAACACCCAGCCTTGCTTGATGTAATCCGCGAGCACCGGGCGCGAATTTGTGTGCGTAGCGTATCCGTTTTCGGCCAGCCAGGACTCGATCGCTTGAGGATCACCGGAAGCGATGGTCGTCGTGTCAAAGGCACCGACCACCCGCCGGTCCAAGACCGTGACGTCACGGACACTCGACGCGGTGGTTCCGGCGGTTCCGAGCGCCGGAAGAAACATGCCCAGGATGATCAACAGAAGCGTCACGCTAACGAGGATTTCAACCAGCTTCCCATCTTTTTGGCGACTGCGATGGACCATCCAGAGCGCCACCAGTCCGACCATGATGCCGCCGATCAAGTTTTTCATGCCAGCGCCGACGCTGAATGCCAGAGTCAGGCATCCCAACAGATCGCGCACGCTCAGTTTCCCGGCTGGACGCCAAGCCAGGCCGAGGAAAGCCAATCCACCAATGAACAGCGCGACCAGATAGTAACGGGCTGGCCGATGGATGACTTCCGGCCGGAACAAGTACTCGAGAGTCGGAAAGAGGCCGGTGGTGGCGACCTCAATGACCGGTTTGGCGGGCAGCGGCACCACCCAGGCGAGATTCGTCGCCTGCGTCACAAACCGGGTGTCGATCACGAGGCGCTCAACGCCGTTGCTGAAAACGATCAGCGCGCGTTGATCCGGGATCGCGACCACAGCCGGGAAGGCCCTAGGCGGAAAGAACTTACCGTCCGCTCGCGCAGCGACGTTCAGCACGAGCGCCAAGGCAAGCCAAAGTGCGTTCATTGGGTGGCCGCGAATCTCATGGATCCCTCGCTTGGCGGTTGCGCACATGCCGGGTTAGCTAGCACGGCTGGTGCCAAAGCGGAAGCGGGAACGGTTCGTGCCTCAGCAATTGGATTGTCAGCGATGACTTGGATGAACCGCTCGCAGACTCGGCGCGAGGTCTTGCTGGTCTTGTGAGCCGCGGAGACATAGGCTACCTCCACAACACCACACTTGGTTGAATGATCATGAACTCGAAGCTGCGCACCCGTCTCATCAGTCTGGTTGTCTTCGCAACCACGGTTACCCCACATCTGGTCGCGTCCGAAGTTGGGGATTTCGCCGGCCAGTACTATCGCGGCACCGGCGACGCCGAATATCTCCGCCTGCTCGACACCGCCCGGCGGATGTTCGCGCCCGATCCTGAGTTCGAGAACCTGCCGATGCTCTACCTGCCGAACTGGAATGGTTTGGTGGAAGGCCCGACTTGGGGCGCGTGGTGGATTCAGAACAGCTACGGCACGACTTACAGCGTCCTCCCGTTCCTCGAGGAACCGTTCGTGACGTTCCTCCAGAACTCGCAGGACTTGTGGTTCGACCAGATGGGCGATGGCCAACGGGTCGGCGCCAAGCCGCCGTTCAACTGGGTGGCGCCCGACGGCTGTCTGTGCGATTGCGCGAGCCCCGGCTGGATCGTCTATCGGCAAGGTGACGGCCGGCCGCAAATCCACGACTGGGGCCTGGAGTTCACGGCGGCGGGCTTGCTGATGCAGTCCGAATTGTTGCTCATCAGCCGGGACGAGGCCGCCAGCGCGCGGTATCTGCCCAAGCTGGAGCGGTGCGCCAACTTCATCGAGACGCGACGCGATCCCACGAACAACCTCTTTCTCGCCGGCCCCGCCGGCAATCTGCTGGCGCCAAGCTACGCGGGCTGGCAGAAACCCGATGGCACGTACGGACAGGCTTATCTGACCGGCTTGTCCGTGACTTACATCGCGGCGCTGGACCGCTTGATCGAATTGGAAAAACTCGCCGGCCGCGCGGACCAGGTGAAACTTCAGACGCAACGTCGCGACGCCGCCCGAAAGGGGCTCGCGCACGTCACCACCGACGAAGGCTACTTCATCCGGTCGCTCGACCCCGACGGCACGCGGCATGGCGTGTTCGGAGCCGCGCAGCACGGTTACTTCGAGGCGTCGCCCAATCACGATGCCATCGCGTTTCGCGTGGTGGACCGCGCGCAGGCGCAGCGGATCTATGCGAAAATCGCCTCCATTCCCGGCCTGCGCCCGCACGATTTCGTCCTGCCGAACTACCCGTCTTACGACGACATGTACGAGAAGCCGGAGGGATTGTGGGCGTTCGGCACGTGGGTCAACGGCGGGCATTGGTCCACCTGCGAGGCGCGGATGATGCTGGGCTACTATCGGCTGGGGCAGTTCGACGACGCGCGCCGTTCGATGCTCCAATTGCTGGGCTTCGCGGAACGCTTTCGCATGGACAATCC
>JAKCAB010000758.1 GCA_021839785.1 bacterium
CTGATGCTGCACCACGCGCCCCAGGTGTGTTCGGAGTAGAGCAGCACGTTGCGCCAGGCATTGTCGAAGGCGCTCGCGGGGTAAGTGTTTGGACTCAGCATCGCCCACAGCGACTCCGCCTGGGCCACGCGATCTGAGCTGGCGCGGTTGAGTCCGGTCTCCAGCGACGAGGACCCGGCGCCGTCCTCCCAATAAGGCGTCCAATCGCCCCGCGCTTCCGGCAGTTCCTTGCCGTACCGCTCCTCGAAGGCGCGAAACGCCTTGCTGGTCGAGGAAATCACAAAGCGCGGCCACTCATAATGCGTGTTCCAATCCTTGATGAATTCGCAGATCGCCTCGTCCGGCACGGCATTGTCGCCATGCCCGGCCCAGCGCATGTAGGCGATGTCGTAAGGATAACCGCTCTGTTCGAGTTGCTGCTCATACTCCTCCACAAAGCGCGGGCTGAGCCGGTTGACGATGTGAGACATCGCGTAGCCGCGCCACGGAATCCAGACCAGCACCTTCTCCTTGCCCGACGGCGAAACCCAGTAAAACGGCTTGTTCTCCCATTTCTGGAGAATGTCGCCGATGCGGTCGAAATAGTTCGGCGCGACGCTGAAATACCGGATGCCGGCCTGCGCCATTGCCGTGACCGTGGACCACGTGTAGCCGGGCACGTCGCTGATCATCGCCGAATCGATCGGCACGCCGGTCTCGGCGCCGAGTTTCGTGGCGAACCGGAACAAACGCACCAATTCCTCCGGCCGACATAGCCCGGTAAGTTCGTTGAGATACATACCGTTCAACGCCACCTGACCGCGCTTCACCGCGTCGAGAAAGGCCGCCCGCGCGTCCGGCCCGAGCCGATGCAGATACAAATCCGCCGCCCAGAGCACCTCCACGTTCCACACGAACCGCGCGCCTTCCGGGTAGTCCGCCGTCTGCTGGGCGATCTCGATCCCGCGCAGCAGATTGTTCACCTGCTTTTCCTCGATGGCGGTTTGCAGTTCGGTGTAACCAATGTCCGTGTGCGAGTGCGGCAGCACATAGATCGTAAGCGGGCGAACTGGCTTCACGGTAACCTCCCGCTCGGCCAGCATCTGCCCGCCGACCTCGACGGTGAGGCGAACCGGCGTCTCCTTTTCCACGGCCGGCACGGCGAAGTCCACCGTCTGCTGGCCGGGCCGCAACTGGACTGGCTTCGGCTCAGAGCCGGCTACGCGGATCGTGGCTGCGGTTTCCGCGCCTTGGTGACTGAGCGTGAGTTGCACCGGCTGAACCAGGCGATCGTTGTCCCGCTTCAACGCGCGAACGGCGTCCACCAAGATCAAAGCCGTGCGAGTCTTGGCCGGCGCGAGTTCGGTGCCCGCGGGCGCGTCGAGCCGCAGACTGTCGTACAAGAGCCAACTACCGCTTAGCGTTGTGAGGTTCACGTCGTTGTCGCCGGCCCGCAGATCGCTGGCGGGAAACTCGATTGCGACCGTGTGCGGTCGTCCGCTGGCGGGCGAACCGTGGATCGACGCGTCGCCCCCGCCGCGAGGAAGCTCGCGGTCAAACGAGTGCCCGTTTACGTCCACCCGCAACCGCGGTGGCGCGCCGGCCTGCGTGTCCAGGAGACGGATTTCGAGCCGGCAATTCCCGGCCGGCGGCGCAGCTTTCAAGCCGAACCGCACGGTGAACGTGTGCCGCTGGCTGCCCGCCCAGGCGTCGGCCGGACCGGGCTGCGCGTAAGGCCAGTCGCGCTTCGGGTCCGACTCGCCGACGACGAAGAACGCGTCGGTCCGGAACCGCGCATATTCATCCGGCGCGAGCGCGAACTCGGCGTTGCCGCCGTCGGGCTTGCCGATTTCCCAGAGCGGTTCGGCCGCCACAGCGTTGAAGGTGGACGACCTTGTCAAAACCAGGAACAAGGCGAGGCGGACCGAAGGGCCAAGGCGAATGCAGTGTTTCATGAGTGTACTTGGAGGTGAGTCAATCGGGACGGAAACGTCGGCGGTAGAGTCGTGAGCCGCGACGGCCGGCTGGTTAGTCGGTGGACGCCAACCCAGACCGCGGGACGCGCGTTTCGGGGGCCGACTAAACAGTCTGCGTGCACGGGCCAATCCTGCTACGAGCCGGCGCCTGTCCGCAACCCAACACGCATTTGGTCAGCACGCTGCGTCGCCACCCACTGGAACCGGCGGCTTCACGGCTTGGTCGGTTCACAAGCCGAAACCGCACCTACCGTGCAACGCGATTTTCTTACTGGCACAATTTATGTCGTAATTGCGACAGAAAATGTGCACGGTCGGTGCCGCCAAAAAACTCTCTCTCCGCACCCGCGATGAAACCGGAGCGAAGTGAACGGTTTCAACCGCTTGTTTCGCTCGGCTGCAAGCCGGTCCTTCCTCCGACGACCGATGGCTTGCGGCGATTGGTCTATTTGCCGTAGCCCGGCAGCGGTTTGCCGTCCTCGCCCAATTTGCCGCAGGCCCAGAGCAGGCCGCGAGTCACCAGGTCCAGGTAGCGCGGGTCTTCGACCGTTTGGTTGTTGTGCCCGATAGTCGTGCTGAACACGCGGGTCTTGCCTTGATAGAGGTTGGTCCAGGCAACCACGGTTTCGCTCCGGCCCTGTTTGCCCCGCGCCAGCGGGTGTGCGCCCGCGAAGATGTGAACGTTGTTGTAAAGCTCCTCGTTGATGGTGGTCCAATCCGCCAGACCTTGGGTGATCGGGTCATTGGCATCCAGGAAGTGGATGGCGATGGGTGCTTGCGCTCCGTGGCCGCTGGACTGCAGGCCCAGGTATTCGAACCAGTATCCGTGTGGCGTGCCCGGTGTGACGGGGTCGTTCGGGTTGCCGATGCGATAGCAGTGCATGCCGCAGTGGAGATTCACGCCGGGGATGCCGTCCCGATGCGGTTGGAGCACGCCTTCCACGATGGCCGGGTCATTCACGTCGGCGGCGCATTCGTCGTGGATGACGACGTCGTAGCCTTTGGCGTAATCGGGATGGCCGTAGATCGGCAGCTTCGGGCGGGTGCTGCTGTCAGCCACGTACACCACGTCCACCGTCGCGTTGGCCCGCGCCTCAATACCCCGCTTCAGAATGTCTTTTTGCGTGGCGTAATCGTGGCAACAGCCGCCGGTGACGAGCAGCACCTTGAGCGGCTTCGGTTCGGCGGCGCGCGAGGCCGGGGCGGTGACGAGGCCGAACGCCAGGGCGGCGGCCAGGAGAACAGTCGGGTTTGCGAACATGGTCAATTCAATCGGTTAAACAGAGTATTTCGACGGCGAATCTAGCGTGCGCCGAATCGGAGCGCCAACGGCGAATTCCGTCCGCGCCGGCCGGTATTGACAGGGCAGGGTGGGGCACTGGACGATCCCACCAGTCTTCTGATCATGGCACTCGGTTTTGGCACCAGCGGCGTCCGCGGATTGGTCTCTGAACTGACCGATCGGGAGTGCGCGCTTTACACGCGCGCGTTTGTCCAATACGTCCGGGAGCGCGGCGCGGGGGCGACGGTGTCGCTCGCCGGCGATTTTCGCAGCAGCACCCCGCGGATTCTGCGCGCGGTGGCCTGGGCGGTCGCCCGGGAAGGCGCCAGCGTCGATTACTGCGGTTTCATTCCCACGCCGACACTGGCTTTTCACGCTTTCGAACGCCGGCAGGCGAGCCTCATGGTCACCGGCAGCCACATCCCGGACGACCGCAACGGCATCAAGTTCAACCTGCCGTGGGGCGAGGTGCTCAAGGCCGACGAAGCCGAGTTGTCGCGGCGTTACGCGCAATTGAAGGCGCAGGTCGCGACCGACGAAAGCCTGGCGGGCGTGTTCGGCGCCGACGGAGGTTTCTGGCTCGAAGCCGCGCCGGCGTTGCCGGCGGTGAACCGGGAGGCCGAAGCGGCTTACCGGCGGCGCTATCTTGATTTCTTTCCGCGGCTCTGCCTCGCCGGGAAGCGGATCGTTCTCTACGAGCATTCCTCCGTGGCGCGGGACCTTCTGGGCCAGCTCCTCGAAGGGCTGGGGGCGAAGGTGGCGCGGCTGGCGCGTTCCGACAAGTTCATCCCAGTCGATACGGAGGCGGTGGCGAACCCGGACCAACTCGCGGACTGGGCGCGCACGCACCGGGCGGACGCGCTGGTGTCGGCGGATGGCGACGGCGACCGGCCGTTGCTGGTGGACGAACACGGCGCCTTGGTGCGCGGCGACGTGCTGGGGATTCTCGTCGCGGCGTATCTCCGCGCCGATGCCGTGGCCACGCCGGTGAGCGGCAATACCGCCTTGGAAAAATCCGGTCTGTTTCCGCGCGTGCGGCGGACGCGGATCGGCTCGCCCTACGTGGTGGAAGCGATGCAGGCGGCGGTCGCCGACGGCTCTCGGCGGGTGGTGGGTTACGAGGCCAACGGCGGGTTTCTACTGGCGAGCGAAATCGCCAGTCCGGCCACCGGCGCGCGGCTGCGTCCTTTGCCGACCCGGGACGCGGCGTTGCCAATCCTGGCCTGTCTCCACGCCGCGACCCAGAAGGCGCAGACGTTGTCGCAACTTGTGGCCGGCCTGCCGCGGAGGTTCACGCAGAGCGGATTGCTTCGTCCTTTCCCGACCGAACAAGGCCGCGCGCTGGTGGCAAAAATTCAGGCGGGTGGTGTCGCCGAGGCGGAGCGGCTGTTCCGCGGCGCGTTCGGTCCGGTGCAGACGCTCGACTTCACCGACGGTGCGCGGATCACTTTCGCGAGCGGCGACATTGTCCACGTGCGCCCGTCCGGCAATGCGCCGGAGTTCCGGGTTTACACCGAAGCGGCTTCGCCGGAGGCGGCCGCCGCCAACAACGCAAAAGCCCTGGCCATTTTGCGCAGATTAGCGACTGGGTTTTCCGCCAGGCAGGACGATTGACCGGGCTTGAGCGGGCGAATGCAGGCGTCAGGAGGTAGGACGCGGACAACGTTGATCGGCCGAGAGACGGCTTGGGAGAAGCAAAGATTGTGGCTTTGACACTCGAAGGAGGTTTCGCCGGCGTCAAACGCCAATGAGCAAGAATCCCGCTGGTGACCAAGCTCAGCCACGCCAGCCTCGCATAGCCGTGTGCAAAACACCTCCGCCCGCGGGCCTCCCGGCTCACAGGAAAGAAACGAGCGGGCGGCGAGTGGCCGCCAGCTTCCACCGCCGCGGATCAATATTCCGCCTGCGCTTCGCGCGGCGGACGATCACCCCGGGGTTCGCGCGGCGGACGATCCTCGCGCGGACGCGCGATGTTGACGGTGAGCTCACGGCCTTGGAAATCCTTGCCGTGAAACAGCTCGACCGCCTTCTTCGCCTCCTCGGCCGTGCCATACTCGATAAAGGCGAAGCCGCGCGACTTGCCGGTGAATTTGTCGAGCATGAGATTGCACGAGGTTACCACCCCCGCCTGGGAGAAGTAATCTTGGAGGTCTGGCTCCAAGGTGCGGTACGAGATATTGCCTACGAAGAGTCTCCGGTCGCTCATAGTTGGTTGGGGGAGCTTAGAGAAACATGGTGGGAGGACACTGCACCCGCAGCACCGTCGAAGCCGACAATTGAACGGACATCTGTCTCAACTGACACCATCTGCTCTCTAAGCGCGAAGCAGTGTAGCCAAGGCGGGCGGCACGTCAAACACAGTTTTTCTTGGCGCCGAACTTGCCCACCTCATCGTGAAGGGCTTGGCACGTCGATCGGTCGCCCGGACCGCTTCAACTTGTCAGCCCGCCGCGTGGCCCTACACTGCGCGCCCCATGCTCGATCTGAGGACGCTGAATCCGCAACAACGCGAGGCCGTGAAGACGATTCACGGGCCGGTGTTGATCCTGGCTGGCGCGGGCACCGGCAAGACCCGCGTCATCACCTTCCGCATCGCCCATTTGATCGCGCAAGGTGTGGCGCCGGGCAACATCCTGGCCGTCACGTTCACGAACAAGGCCGCGCGCGAGATGCAGGAACGGGTCCGCCAGCTCCTGCCGCGGCCGGCGCGCCGGGCGGACGACGAGAAGCCGGAGCGGCCGACGCTGTGCACCTTCCATTCGTTGTGCGTGCGCATCCTGCGCCAACACATCGAGCGGCTCGGGTACAAGCGCAACTTCGTCATTTACGACGAGTCGGAGCAGATCTCGGCGATCCGCAAGATTCTCAGCCACATTTCAGCCAAGGGCGAAAAGGCCGACCCGCAGGCGATCTTGAGCCTGCTGAGCCGGTTCCGAAACGGCGGCGAACGCGCGGTGGCTTTTGCCGATCCCAGTGTGCGCGCGATGGCAGAGCATGTCGCGTCGCGGTACGAATCGGCCTTGCGCGCGTGCAACGCGGTCGATTTCGACGACCTGATTCTGCTGACGCTCCGGCTCTTCCGGGAGCACCCGGATGCACTCGAAGCCTGCCGCGCGAAGTACCGGTACGTGATGGTCGATGAATACCAGGACACCAACGCGGCGCAATTCGAGCTCGTCCACGCGCTGACCCGCGAGCACCGCAACCTGTGCGTGGTGGGCGACGACGACCAGAGCATCTACGGTTGGCGCGGGGCGGAGATCGCGAACCTGCTCGACATGGAAAAGCATTATCCGGAGGTGAAGGTCATCAAACTCGAGCAGAACTACCGCTCCACGACCACCATCCTCAACGCGGCCAACGCGGTCATCAAACACAACGCCCGCCGGCGCGGCAAGCAGCTCTGGTCGCAAAAAGGCGCCGGCCCGAAGATCACGCTGTTCACCTTCCAGGACGAAGAGGAAGAGGCGCGGAACGTGGTCGAGGAAATCGAGACCGCGCGACTGACGCGGCGGGCGCCGTGGTCGGACCACGCGGTGTTGTTTCGCACGAACGGCCAGTCGCGCCCGCTCGAGACCGAGCTGCGCAAAAAGGGCGTGCGTTACCACTTGGTCGGCGGGCAGAGCTTCTTCGATCGCCGCGAGGTTCGCGATTTCCTCGCCTACCTGAAGGTGATGCTCAATCCGCACGACGACGTGAGCCTGCTGCGCGTCGCCAACGTGCCGGCGCGCGGCTTGAGCGACGTGACGATGCAGCGCCTGCTCGCGGCCAGCCAGGAGCGCAAGTGCTCGGTGTTCGCCGCGATGAAAAACCCGGTGGTGCAGGCGTCGTTCCTGGCGCGCACACGCGAGAGCATCGAAGGCTTCGTCGCGCTGCTGGAGCACACGGCACGGCGATTGCGCCAGGAAACGCCCGGCCAGGTGAATCCGCTGGCGTCTTGGGCGGACGGTTTTCTGGACCAGATTGGCTATTTCACCGAGCTGCGGCGCGGCGAGAAAACGCCCGAAGCGGGCGAGAACCGGCTGCGCAACTTGAAGGAATTGGTCGCCTCGCTGGACCGCGACGCAGGACCAGGCGGCACGCCGGCGGAGCGACTCGAAAGGTTCCTCGAAGAAGTCACGCTCGATAGCGAACGCGAGGATGAAGACGAGCCGAAGGGCGACGCCGTGACCTTGATCACGATGCACAGTTGCAAGGGGCTGGAGTTCCCGCACGTGTTCATCGTCGGCCTTGAAGAAGGCCTGTTGCCGCACGCGCGGTCGAAGGTCGAAGGCACGTTGGACGAGGAACGGCGGCTCTTTTACGTGGCGATCACACGCGCGCAGCTTTCGCTCAAGTTGAGCCACTGCGCCGCGCGGCGAAAATACGGCCAGCTCGCGCCCTGCCATCCGTCCTCGTTTCTCCGGGAATTGCCGGAGGAACTGGTCGAGCGCGCCGAAGACCGGCCCCGCGAACCGGTGTCGGTCGAGGCCGGCAAGGACTGGTTTGCCGCGATGCGCGCGAAGCTCGGAACGCCGGCGGCAAGCCCTCAATCCTCGCCCGAGCCTTTGAAGGCCGGGTCATGACTGACGCGGAGCCGCCGCGGTTTGGCTGCCTGAAGGTTGCGGCAGTTGCCGCAGACCTCTGAACGCGCTCAAGCCTTGCCGTAAGTCGAGTCGGCCGGTGTGGCGCCGCTCAGCCGAGTGACGCCGCGGCCCGGATTGGCGGCGAGGTGTTCGCAAATCTTGAACACGGTCTCGGGGTCGGCGTCTTTGCCCAAGTCCGCCGCGATCTGTTCCGCCGTGGGCTGCACGGATCGCCGGGCGGCATCGTAGCCTTTGAGGTAAGCCACGACGCGCTTCTGCAATTCGAGCACCTGGCCCGCAGCCTTTTTGCCCGCCTCGACGCCCGGTTGGTCGTAGGCGTTGATGTTCACGAGTCCGGCGTAGAAACCAACCGCGCGCTCGAAAAGCGCGATCAGCGCCCCGACGCGCGCCGGCGTGACCGCGTCCAAGGTGATTGTGATCGACTGCCGGCCATTCTCCCACAGCGCCCGCCGCGTGCCTTGGTAAAAGCCGGAAAGGTAATCGCCGCTGGTGACGCCATCGCCCACCGGCACGGGCGGCTGGCTTTCCGCGCGGTCGCGCAGCACTTCGATGAAGACGACGAAGAAGTTCGCCACGCCGTCCCGGAGTTGTTGCACGTAAGCGTGCTGGTCGGTGGAACCCTTGTTGCCATAGACGGTGATGCCTTGGTTCACCAGGTCGCCGGCGCGGTTCGCTTCCTTGCCCAGCGATTCCATGACGAGCTGCTGGAGGTAACGCGAAAACAACTCCAGCCGGTCCTTGTAAGGCAACACCACCATGTCCTTCGCGCCGCGGCCTTCGGTGAGGAACAGCCACATCAAGGCAAGCTGCGCGGCTGGGTTTTTGGCCACGTCGGGCACGCGGGTGAGTTCATCGCAGGCGCGCGCGCCGGCCAGCAGGCCGTCGATGTCCAGGCCCTGCAAGGCTGCGGGGAGGAGGCCGACCGCGGAAGTCTCGCTGGTCCGGCCGCCGACCCAATCCCACATCGGAAACACCTCGAGCCAGCGCTTCGCCGGGTCGGTGGCGATGCCGTGGAGCTTGCTGCCGGCCATCGTGATCGCGACGGCGTGCGACGCGAACTTCAGGCCAGTACGCTCGTACGCGTGCGCGGCCTCGATCATCCCGTTGGCCGTCTCCGGTGTGCCTCCGGACTTGGAGATCACCACGCACAGTGTCCGGCCCAACGCGGTTTTCAACGTTTGGTCCGGCGCGGCGGTGGCGAGTTCGGCGAACACCTTGTCCATGCCGTCCGGATCGGTATTGTCGAAAAACCAGGGCTTGAGCCGGTCGCTCTTGGGGTGGCCCAGCGCGCGGGCGACAAACTGCGGCCCGAGCGCCGAGCCGCCGATGCCGATGACGAGCAGGTTCTGGAAGGCTCCGCCCTGGCCAGCGATTTCGCCGGTGTGGACCTTCGCCGCGAACGCCTTCAGCCGCGCGAGCGTGGCGGGAATTTCCTTGGCAAACGTGCGCAGTTCTTCGTCGGGGTGCTCCGCCAGCAGTTCCGGCCGGCGCAGCCAATAGTGGCCCACGCAGCGGCCTTCGGAGGTGTTCACCTTCTTGCCCGCCTCGATCTCCGCCATCTCGGCGAAGGCGCGCTGCATGGACTTCTCCGTCTTCTTGAAAAACGAGTCGGGGAAGTTCACCCGGCTCACATCGAGCGCGAGGCCGATGCCCGGATAAACCGTGTAATGCTTTTGAAATCGCTGCCAGAGACCGGCTGATGTTCCGTTCATGCGCGGCAGGATAAAGCCGGCCCGCCACCGCGCGAAACTGCGAAATGCGCCGGACCGCGGCCGGTCCCCGGCCGCAGCACTGCGGACGGGCCAAGGCACTGGCATAGATTGCGGATTGGCGTTCGCTCGAGCGTGACTTCTCGCGATGGCCTGTTGCCGGGTAAGCGGCGGCGTGGCTCCCAGAGCATTGCTGCGGCCGGGGACCGGCCGCGGTCCGATGGCACCCGTAGTCGTATCGGCGGTGAGGTCGCGCTTGACACCGGGCGAGATCCCGATATGCCATCGCGGACGCATTTTACCATGAAAGCACCTGCCCATCTCTCGCGAAGACAATTCCTGCGCCGCAGCGGCGCGGTCGCCAGCACGGTCTTGGCCGCGCCTTTCATCATTCCCGCCTCGGCGCTGGGCCGCGGCGCTCTCATCGCTCCCAGCGAACGCGTCGCGATGGGCTTTATCGGCGTGGGGGGGCAGGGGAGTGGCCACCTGCTCGGCGGCGCGTGGACCTACCTGGCCGGCGGCTACACTGCCCGCAAGGACGTGCAGGTGCTGGCCGTGTGCGATACCTGGCGCCCGCGGCGCGAGCAGGCGAAGCTGCGCGTCAACCAGCACTACACCGAGACCTACGGCGCCGGGAAATACCAGGCCTGCGAGGCGTACGTCGATTTCCGCGACGTGTTGGCGCGGCCGGACATCGACGCCGTGCTGATCGCCACCCCGGCGCACTGGCACGCCACGATGGCCGTGATGGCGGTCGAGGCGGGCAAGGACGTTTATTGCGAAAAACCCAGCGCCGTCACCGTGCGCGAAAGCCAGGCCATGTTGGATGCGGTGCGCCGTTACGGGCGCGTCTATCAGGCCGGCACGCAGCAACGCAGCGAGTACGAAGGCCGGTTCCGCATCGCCTGCGAGCTGGTCCGCAACGGCCGCATCGGCAAGCTGAAATCCATTTACGCCTACCGCGAAGGCGGCGCGATCGCCTGGCCGACCCACTTCGGTCCGGCGCAGCCGATCCCGCCCGACCTGGACTGGGACCTTTACCTCGGCCCGGCCCCGGCGCTGCCTTACGACGGCAACACCGGCGCGCACCGTTTCGACATCGGCGAACTCAACTGGGGCCAGCACCACTACGACATCGTCCAGTGGGGCGCGGGCGCCGACGCGACCGGGCCGGTGGAATTGTGGATCGAAGAAGGCAAGACAGCCTATCGCTACGCGAACGGCGTCGAGGTCTATGGCCGGCCGCACCCGGACGAAAAGGTTGGCATGGACGGCGGCG
>JAKCAB010000717.1 GCA_021839785.1 bacterium
ACGTGCACGTGGCGGCGCTGGAGAGCCGGCTGCAGGAAAAACTCGGCACGAAGGTCACGCTGCGCTACCGTCAGGGCCGGGGCGCGTTGGAGGTGAAGTTTTTCACCGACGAGGAACTGGAACGGATTTTGGAATTGTTGGGCGTGAACGCGGAGTGAAGGTGGCGAAGGTCGCGCCGAGCGGATTTACCCTATGACGATATCGCAAGCGAAACGGAACGAGTGCGCGGAACGGCTGCTGGCCAAGGCCGACAAGGTCTCGCAACTGACGGCGTTCGTGGGCCTGGATGGCTTCGTGGACGAAATCCTCCACGTGGTGGACAAGCGCGAAGACGCCGAGAAGTACGCGCGTTTGCCGAAAATGGCGCAGTGGGCGAAACGCATCGACGACGCGGCGGGCCGCAGCACGAACATCGAGTTGGTGAGCCAGATGACCAAGCTCGGCGGCAACGGCCCGATCATGGCCAACGCGCTCGCCAGCCTGGGCATGAAGGTCGGCTACCTGGGCGTGCTGGGCTACCCGAACCTGCACCCGGTCTTCGCCGAATTTGCCCGGCGCGCGGAGGTGCATTCGATCGCCGAACCGGGCTACACGGACGCGGTCGAGTTCGAGGACGGCAAGGTCATGCTCGGCAAACACCAATCGCTCAAGCAAATGAACTGGGAGAACATCCGGTCGCGTTTCGGCGTGGACAAGCTTGCCGCCCGGCTCGACCAGGCGCAACTCGTCGGGTTCGTAAACTGGACGATGCTCCCGTACATGAGCGGCATCTGGGAGGCGATCCAAAAGGAACTTTGCCCAAAGCTTGCCGGCCCGCGACGACAGCTCTTCGTGGACCTTGCCGATCCGGAGAAACGCCTCACGTCGGATGTCCGACACGCGCTGGACTTGGTGGTACGCTTTGGCCAGTGGTTCGACGTGACGCTCGGCCTGAACGAAAAGGAGTTGCACGAGGTCGCCAAGGCGCTGGACATCGACCGCGCTGCGCCGACGCCGGAGGCGCTCACCGAACTGGCCCGGCAGATTCACCAGCGGGTGCCGGTCCAGACGTTGGTGGTGCACCCGGTTTCGTTCGCCCTCGCGCTTTCCAAGAACGGCCCGGCCATCACGAGCGGCCCGGTCACCCACACGCCGCTCATCACCACTGGCGCGGGCGATCACTTCAACTCCGGCTTCTGTCTGGGCAAATTGCTCGGCTTGGACAACCTGGACGCCCTGCTCGCGGGCGTCACCACCAGCGGTTTCTACGTGCGCACCGCCAAGAGTCCGGGCGTCGCCGATCTGGCCGGCTTGCTCCGCGACGAATCGGTGACTTATTGAGCGGCGACCCGACCAGCGTTATTCCGTCATGGTTCTTGAAATCGTACAATACGGCCACCCGGCTTTGCGTCAGCCCGGCGTGCGCATCGAACAAGTGGACGGCTCGATCCGCCAGTTCGCCGCCGACTTGCTCGACACGATGCACGACGCGCAAGGCGTGGGCCTGGCAGCCCAGCAGGTCGGACGCCCCTTGCAGGTCTTTGTGATCGACGTGCGCGGCATCAAAGACCGGCCCTCCACCTTGGAGCGCGACGGCCAGGCCGCCGATCCCCTGACCGCGATGCCGATGGTCCTGATCAACCCGGAGGTCACCCCCGTCGGGCCACCGGCCAGCGGACCGGAAGGTTGCCTGAGTTTCCCCGAACTCTACGGCGACATCACGCGGCCGGAGTTGGTGGACGTGAAGGCCCTGAACGAAAAGGGGGAAACCGTCAGCTTCCGCTGCGGCGGCCTGCTCGCGCGCGCCATCCAGCACGAGTTGGATCACCTCAAGGGCATCCTGTTCATCGACCGGATGACCGCCGCCCGGCGACGCGAAATCCAGCCGGAGTTGGACGCCCTCATGGCCGAGACCAAGGCCGCGCTTCAGCCGAAAAAGAAGAAGTAAGCCTCCCCGGCGCTTCGTCGGACCGCACCGCTCCCGACGCGACTCCAGTTTCCGGCTTGACGAACCCGCATTCCGCATCTATCAAACGTTCGTTTAGTTTTAACGAACGTTCAGTTACACGCCGATGGCCAAAGAAATCGACCGCAGGACCCGGATCCTCGAAGCCGCCGAGCGCGCCTTTGCCGAATACGGCTTTGCCGGGGCGTCGCTGCGGCACATCGTGCTCGAGGCGCAGGTCAACCTCGCCACGGTCTATTACTACTTCGAGTCCAAGGAAGGCCTGATGGCGGCGGTCTTCGAGCGCCGGTTCGGCCCGCTCCGCCAGGAACACCTGGATTTGCTCGCCCGCCGGAAACGCGAGGCCAAAGGCGGCGTGCTGTCGGTGGAGCAAATCCTCGAAACCATGCTGGTCCCGCCGCTGCGATTGGCCGGGACCGCCTCGGCCAAAAACCGCGCCAACATGCGTTTGATCGGCCGCATGGTGACCGATCCCAACCCGCAGACGCAGGAGCTGCTGCGCCGCCAGCACGAGCGCGTCCGGGCAGCGTTCCTGGAGGAACTTCACCGCTGCTTGCCCGACCTGCCCTGGCCCGATCTGCAGTGGCGCTTCGAGTTTTTCTGGGGCGCGGTGGCGTTCATTTTGTGCAACCCCGGCAAGATCGAGAAAGCCACCAAAGGCGTCTGCAATCCGGCCGACCCGCGGCTGGTGCTGGCCCAAATGAAGGCGTGCTTCGCCGCCGGCTTCCGCGCTCCGGCGGCGGCCGTGAACGAGGCCTCAACGCTGCTGTCCGCCAACGAGACCGTCGCCGCCTGAACCGCTTCTTTTTGGATCACCGTTGCGAGGGCCGGCAGAGGACCGACTGGGACTATTATTCTTTATGCAAAAAACGTCAGTCTCGTCTTTGCTCGCCGTGCTGGCCACTGTCGGTCTCACGGCCTGTCATCGATCGCAGCCGCCCCCGGCCATGCCACCGCCGAAAGTGACGACCGCGCTGCCGCAGACCGCCACGGTCACGAACTGGGACGAATACCCCGGCCACCTCGAGGCGGTGGAGTCGGTTGAAGTCCGCCCACGCGTGTCCGGTTACATCGACTCGATCCACTTCCAGGATGGCGCGGAGGTGAAGGCGGGCGATCTGCTGTTCGTCATCGACCCGCGCCCGTTTCAGGCCGAATTGGACCGTGCCAGCGCCGAGCGGCAGGCCGCCGAGACGCGGCTCGATCTGGCTAAAAACGATCTGGAGCGCGCCGAGACTCTCCGCGGCACGCGCGCGATCTCGGTCGAGGAACTCGACAGTCGCAACAAGACCTTCCGCGAGGCCCAGGCCGCGTTGACCGCCGCCAAGGCCGCGGAAGCGGTCGCGAAACTCAACCTGGACTACACCCGCGTCACCGCGCCCATCGCTGGCCGCATCGGGCGCCGTCTTGTGACCGCGGGCAACCTCGTCCAGGGCGGCGGCATGATGCCCGGCACCTTGCTCGCCACCTTGGTGAGCCTGGATCCGATTTACTGTTACTTCGATGCGGACGAAGCCGCCTTCCTGCGTTATCGCCGGAATGGAGAAGCCGCCGAGGCCGCCGGAACCAAGGCGAAGAAACTCGACTGCGAACTGGCCCTGGTGGGCGAGACCGGCTTTCCGCACCGCGGCCAGGTGGACTTCTTCGACAACGCCGTGAATCCCCAGACCGGCACGATCCGGATGCGCGGCGTGTTTGCGAACACCGACCGCGCGCTGGTGCCGGGGATGTTTGCCACCGTGCGCGTCCCCGCCGGCCCACCCGTTACCGGTCTGCTCGTGCCGGCGGTGGCGATCGGTTCGGATCAAGGCCACAAGTTCGTTTTGACGGTCAACGACGGGGGAATCGTCGAAGCCAAGCCCGTCCAGGTGGGGCGCCAGGAAGGCGCCATGCGCCTGGTCACCGCCGGCTTGACCGGCAAGGAAGCGGTGATCGTCAACGGGCTGATGATGGCGCGGCCAGGCGGCAAGGTGCAGGTCGTGAACGAAGCCGCGCCGCCCGCGGCGGAGGCGGCGGCAACGGCGGCAAAATGAACCCCGGCTGAAACCTTCAACGCGCGCTGCCGTGAAATTCTCCCATTTCTTCATCCGCCGCCCGATTTTCGCCGCGGTGCTGGCGATCATCACCGTGGTGCTGGGCCTGGCGGCACTGCTCACCCTGCCCATCGCCCAATACCCGGAAGTCACGCCACCGACCGTGTTCGTGATGGCGAATTACCCCGGCGCGAGCGCCGAGACGGTGGCCTCGACCGTGGCCACGCCGTTGGAGCAGGAAATCAACGGCGTGGAGAACATGCTGTACATGTCCTCGTCGTGCAGCAGCGACGGCCAGTTGCGCATCGCCATCACCTTTCAAACCGGGACGGACCTGGACATGGCGCAGGTGCAGGTGCAAAACCGCGTTTCGACCGCGCTGCCGCGGTTGCCCGAGGAAGTGCGCCGGCTGGGCGTCATCACCATGAAGCGCTCGCCCAGCATCACGGTGCTGGTCCAACTGGTCTCCCCGACCGGCAAGTACGACGACCTTTACATGGGCAACTATGCCTTCCTACACGTGAAGGACCGGCTGGCCCGCCTGCCGGGCGTGGGCGACGTGCGCATTTTCGGCGTGAGCGAATACGCGATGCGGATCTGGATCGACCCCAACCAGGCGTCGGCCCGCGACCTGACCGCGTCGGACATCGTCGCCGCCATCCGCGAGCAAAACGTGCAGGTGGCCGCCGGCGTGTTTGGCCAGCCGCCGCAACCGCCGGGGAACTTGTTCCAGCTCACGGCCCAGACCCAGGGTCGCTTCTCCACGCCAGAAGAATTCGGCGCCATCATCCTCAAGACCGGCGATTACGGTCAGGTCACCCGCTTGCGCGACGTCGCCCGCATCGAGTTGGGCGCCAACGACTATAACATCCGCGATTACCTCGACGGCCACCCCTCCGTGGTCATGGGCATTTTCCAGTTGCCCGGCTCGAACGCCATCGCCACGCGCGACGTGGTGGAAAAGGCGATGCAGGAAATGTCGAAAGACTTCCCGCCCGGCCTGGAATACCGCACCGAGTTCGACACCACGATCTTCATCCGCGAGTCGATCCACGAGGTCGTGAAAACGCTCCTCGAAGCGATGGTCCTGGTCGTGCTCGTGGTCGTGCTTTTCCTGCAAAACTGGCGGGCGTCGATCATCCCCTTGCTGGCCGTGCCGGTGTCGCTGATCGGCACGTTCGCGGTGATGGCCTTGCTGGGCTTTTCGCTAAACAACCTGTCGATGTTCGGCCTCGTGCTGGCCATCGGCATCGTCGTGGACGACGCCATCGTGGTGGTGGAAAACGTGGAGCGCAACATCGCCCTCGGCCTGTCGCCGGTCGCGGCCACCCAAAAGGCGATGGAGGAAGTGAGCGGCGCGGTGATCGCCATCGCGCTGGTGCTCGCCGCCGTGTTCATTCCCACCGCGTTTCTGAGCGGCCTGACCGGCGCGTTCTACCGGCAGTTCGCGCTGACCATTGCGGTCTCGACGCTGATCTCGGCGTTCAACTCGCTGACGCTCAGCCCGGCGCTTTCGGCGCTGTTGCTCCAGCCGCACCACGAAAAGAAGGACTTCATCGGCCGGCTGATTCACTACTCGGTGGGCTGGATTTTCACCGGCTTCAATCGTGTGTTCGAAGGCAGCCGGTCGGCGTACGCCAAGGTCTTGGGCCGGCTTTTGCGGCACTGCGGTTTGGGGCTGGTTTTGTACGCGGGCTTGATCACACTCACCTGGTTCAGCTTCCGCCAGGTGCCGATCGGTTTCGTGCCCCCGCAGGACAAAGGATACTTGATCGCCTACGTCCAGTTGCCTGACGGCGCGTCGCTCGAACGCACCAAAGCCGTCAGCGACCGGATGCAGCAGATCATGCTGAACACGCCCGGCATCGACCACGTAATCCAGATCGTCGGGCTGTCGTTCGTCACTCTGGGCAACCAGGCCAACGCCGCCAGCTTCTTCGTCACGCTCAAGCCGTTCGACGAACGCGTCAAAGCCGGCCTCTCTGCCAACGCGGTCGTGGCCGATCTGCGCCGGCGCATGGCTGGCATTCAAGACGGCTTCATCGGCGTGTTCGGGCCGCCGCCCGTGGACGGCTTGGGATTGGTCGGCGGGTTCAAACTCCAGGTCCAGGATCGCAACCAGCTAGGCTTCCCGGCGCTCCAGGCCGCGACCCTGCAACTCATGGCCGCCGCCAACCAGGACAAGCGCATTGCCGGCGCGCTCACCACCTTTCGCGCCCGCGTGCCGCAGGTTTATCTCGAAGTGGACCGCGAGAAGGCCAAGACCATGAAGGTGCCGTTGAATTCGGTCTGGGACACACTCCAGATCTATCTCGGCTCGCTGTACGTGAATGACTTCAACGCCTTCGGCCGGCCGTACCGCGTCACCGCCCAGGCGGACGCGCCCTTCCGCGCCAAGGCGAGCGACGTGGCCAATCTCAAGACCCGCAACGCGGCCGGCGAAATGGTGCCGCTGGGCACGATCATGAACGTCCGGGATGTCTCCGCGCCCGTGTCGGTGGCGCATTACAACATGTATCCCACGGCAGAAATCACCGGCGCCACCGCGCCGGGCGTGAGCACCGGCGACGCCATCCGCATCATGGACGACTTGGCCGCGCGCGTGTTGCCGCCCGGCATGGGCATCGAGTGGACCGAAATCAGCCTGCTCGAACTGCTCGCCGGCAACACCGCCGTGTTCATTTTTCCGTTCTGCGTGTTGATGGTGTTCCTCGTGCTGGCCGCGCAATACGAGAGTTGGTCGTTGCCGCTGGCCATCATCCTCATCGTGCCGCTCTGTCTGTTGTTCGCGATCCTCGGCACCTGGGCGCGCGGATTCGACAACAACCTGTTCACCCAGATCGGCCTCGTCGCCTTGATGGGCTTGGCCTGCAAGAACGCGATCCTGATCGTGGAGTTCGCCAAGCAGATTCAGGACACCGGCAAGCCGCGGGTCGAGGCCGCCATCGAGGCCAGCCGCCTGCGCCTGCGGCCGATCTTGATGACCTCGTTCGCGTTCGCCTTCGGCGTGCTGCCGATGATGCTCTCGAAAGGCGCCGGCGCCGAGATGCGGCAGGCCATCGGCACCGCGGTGTTTTGGGGCATGTTGGGCGTGACGTTCTTCGGCATCTTCCTGACGCCGGTGTTTTACGTCGTGATCCGCAGTGTGCTCGAAAGGTGGAAGAAGCCCGCGGCCAACTCCGCATTGCCGGGCGCGCAGATCGCCGGGGCGACGACCCTGGTGCTCCTGGCGGGCCTGGGCTCCACGCTGTTTTTGAGCGGCTGCGCGGTGGGACCAAACTATCACCCGCCGCAAACCAAGGTGGATTCCGCCTTTGCCAACGCCGGTCAAACCAACCTGACCACGGCGGCGACCGAGACGAACTGGTGGCACGGCTTCAACGACGAAACGCTCGACCGCCTCGTCACCCGCGCCATTGTCACCAACCAGGATTTGCGCATTGCCACGGCACGCGTCCGCGAAGCGCGGGCGCTCCGCACTGGCACCGTGTTGCAGGCGTTCCCGATCGTCCAAGCCAGCGCCGGTTACAACAAAAGCGTGCTGAGCGAAGACGCCACGCATGGATTGCCGCGGGACCAGCGCGAAAACGAGTTGTATAACGCCGGCTTTGACGCCACCTGGGAGATCGACGTTTTCGGCCGCGTCCGCCGCTCGATCGAGGCCAGCACCGCGGACCTGGTCGCGATGGAGGAATACCGCCGCGACGTGCTGGTGAGTCTGATTGCCGAGATTGCCCGGAACTACGTCGAATTGCGCGGCGGCCAGAACGAACTCGAGGTTGCCCGCCAAAACGCGGAGAACCAACGTGAGACGCTCGACATCACGGAGGCCAAGCTCAAGGCTGGACGCGCCACCGACCTCGACGTTGCCCGCGCGCGTTCGCAATTGAACGCAACGCTGGCGCTGATCCCGCCGCTGGAGGCGAACGTCAAACGCACCATTTACCGTTTGGGCGTGCTCATCGGCGAACCGCCCACCACGCTCGACGCGGAATTGTCCGCCGCCGCGCCAATACCGGCCGCGCCGGCGGTGGTGGCGATTGGCGATCCGGCGTCGTTGCTCCGCCGCCGGCCGGACATTCGCACCGCCGAGCGCGCCCTCGCGGCAGCCACGGCTCGCATCGGCGTGGAAACGGCCGACCTGTTCCCGCGAGTCACCTTCAATGGCCGGGTGGCGTTTGAAGCCAGCGAAATCTCCGGTTTCGGTGGCGGCTCGGACACCTACTCGTTTGGACCGCGCATTTCCTGGGCCGCGCTCGACCTCGGCCGCGTGCGCGCCCGCATCCAGGCCGCAAACGCCCGCGCCGACGCCCAGCTCGCCGCTTACGAAAAAACGGTGCTGACGGCGCTCGAAGAGACCGAAGGCGCGCTGGTCGATTACGGCCGCGCGCAAGCCCGGCGGGACTACCTCCTCGCGTCGGCGCAAGCCGCGGACCAGGCCGTGGCGCTCGCCCGCCAGCGTTACGAAAGCGGCATCGACAATTTCCTCACCGTGCTCGATGCCCAGCGCACGCAGTTGTCGGTGCAGGAACAACTGGCCTTGAGCCAGACCCGCGCCGCCACCGCGTTGGTGGCCGTGTACAAGGCGCTGGGCGGCGGTTGGGAAATCGAGCAAGCGTCCACGGCACCCAAGTCAAACGAGCCCGCCAAAACCACTGCCCCTGCCCCGCTCGCTCAACGCTGAATCGGCTCACTCTACCGGTAATGGAGCGCGACCGTCCCGGTCGCTGCCACCGGCGTCCCTCCGGTGGACCCGGTGCATACCCAGGCCGGATTTTCAGCGACCAAGTGCCACTGTGCCAACGCCGGAAGCGTGTACGTCGCTTTGAGGTTGCCACAAATTGGGCACCGCGCATAAACGGCGTTGTGTCCAACACCGCAACGAATGCGCCATTGGTCCGAGTCTGCCTGGTGCGCTCACATCTGGATGCGCTCCCCGTGTTTGTGCTGCCTGCCGGGTTTGAGATTCGGCTGTACCGGCCCGGCGACCGCGACCGCTGGGTTGAAATCGTCAGTGCCGCGGACTCTTTCCAGACGATCTCCGCCGCGACACACGAAGCGGCTTTTGGCCACGGCGCACAAGCACTCGCCGAACGTCAGTTTTTCCTCGCTGCGCCCGACGGACAACTCGTCGGCACGGCTACGGTGTGGCGCGGCGAAAGCGGGCGCTGGCAGGGCTGGGGGCGCGTGCATTGGCTGGCGATCCTGCCCGCCTGGCAAGGCCGCGGACTCGGCAAAGTCTTGCTTTCGGCCACGCTCCAGCGCCTGCGCGAACTTGGCCACACACGCGCCTACCTGACCACCGAAACCGTCCGCCTGGCCGCGATCCGGCTTTATCTGCGGTCTGGCTTCACACCCGACTTTGCCACCGCCGCCGACCAAGCCGCGTGGCGCGACTTGCGGAGCCGCGGCGTTCCGGTTCAAATCCCCGCCGAACAAACAACCTAACCAACATGAAGGACCTTTCCGGCCTCCGCATCACGTACCTCGGCGACTGGGTGTTTTACACCGGCCCGAGTTTCATCGAGAGCCCGTTCGAGAACATGGCCAAGGACTGCTCGCTGCATTTCCTCGGCAAGCCAGTCACCCAGGCGCTCGAAGCGGCCGGCGCCCGCGTGGAGGCGCGCAGCAACTGGGACCTCTACCACCAGTCGCCGACCGACTTCGAACGCATGGTCAACGACAGCGACGCGTTGATCGTGAGCGACGTCGAGGCGCGCTGCTTTCATCTCAGCCCGCAGTTCTTCGACCGCAGCCTTTATGGCAAACAGATCGTGACCTTCCCGGACCGGCTCAAATTGCTCACCCGCGCGATCGAGGCGGGCAAAGGATTGATTTACATGGGCGGCTGGCTGGGCTTTTCGGGCTACATGGAAAAAGGCGGCTGGCGACGCTGCCCGATTGCCGATTGGCTCCCGTTCACTTGCCTGGCCGGCGACGACCTCATGGAAAGCTCGGAAGGTTTCGGCATCGACGTGGCCGATCCCGCGCACCCAATTCTCGAAGGTCTGCCGGTCGAAACGATCCCGCCCATGTTGGGCTACAACGAATTTGTGGCGAAGCCGGATTTGCGCGTGGTCTGGCGCGTGCGCGAAACGGGTCACCCCTTGCTGGGCACCTGCTACAAAGGCCACGGCCGGATGGTGGTCTATGGCTCCGATCCAGTCCCGCACTGGGGCCTCAACTTCATGCTTTGGGAAGGCTACGCGGCCTTCTGGCAAAACCTGGCCCACTGGGCCGCGAGCCGGTGAACTGCGGCCCAAGGCGCACCGGCTTCCAAGCCGGCTTGTGCTGGGCGCAGGGCGGGAAGCCAATCACAGACCGGCGCTCGGCGCGGTTCTGGGCGGGCACGGGTGCTCCGTTTTTCTTTGCCGGGGAACTCGGTTCTTTGGGAACCTGCGGCCACCGCATGAAGACGACGAAGTCAGCCTTTAAGGCCCTTACCTTGAGCTTTGCCATTTTGAGCCTGGCACCGCGACCGACGTTTGCCGCCGACGGCCTGAAGCCCATCCCCGAGGCCGAACTGCAGAAGATCGAGGCAGCGGTGCCGGCCAAGGCGCTGGCCGCTCCGCTCAAGCCGCGCAAGCTGCTCCTGTTCTGCCTGAACGTCGGCTACGGCGGGCATCCCTCGGCGGAGTACGCGAACCATGCCTTCACGCTGATGGGCGAAAAGACGGGCGCCTTCCAGGCCGTGGTCAGCCGCGATCCGGAGGTGTTCCGGCGCGAGAGTATGAAACAGTTCGACGCCG
>JAKCAB010000028.1 GCA_021839785.1 bacterium
AACGCCCTCGACCTCCTCAAAAACGGCGAACTCCAGCTCGTCATCAACACGCCTTCGGGGCAGGTGCCGCGCGCGGACGAGATCCGCATCCGGACCACCGCGGTCTATACCGGCACGCCCATCATGACCACGCTCAGCGGCGCGCGCGCGCTGGCGCTGGGCATCGCCGCGCTCAAGCAGCAAGGCTACGGCGTGCGCCCGCTCCAGGAATACCACTGACCGGCGGCAGCCCCGAAATTGCCGTCCTCGCCGACACGAGTCAGCGCAAGCTTTGGGAAGTCGGCGCGAACAACGGTCGAAGATGCGGCCTTCGGGCGGCGTCCAAATCCTCACCATGAAACCCCGCGACCTCTCGCCTTGGTTCCTCGCTGTCTCACTCCTCGTTTTGCCGCTTCGCGCCGCTGACCTGTGGGCGCTCGCCCAGCGCGAAAAGGCGGTTCACCGGTACTCGACGCTGTTCACCGCCCAGGACGTGCGGGACCACCTGAGCAGCGAAGCCGGCCTCGATCAGGCGCTGGACTGGTGCCGCCAGACGGCCGTCAGCCACGTGTACCTCGAGGTCTTCCGCGATGGCTACCAGGCCGAACGCGCCGCGCTCCAGCACGCGAAGGAACGCTTCACCGAGGCGGGCTTCGCGGTGTCCGGCTGCGTCACGACGACGGCTGTCGGGAAGAAATCGAACGGCTGGAACGGCATTGCCTGCTACACCGACCAGCCCACGCAGGAACACCTGCAACGCATCTTCGAATACGCGGCCAGTTTGTTCGACGAGACGATGATCGACGATTTCTGGTTCACCGATTGCACGTGCCCCGAGTGCGACGCCGCGCGCAAGGCCCGCACGGTCCGGATCGGCGACCAGACCTTCCCCGTGGCGGGCGACACCTGGGAGGATTATCGCTGCGAACTGATGGTGCGGCTTTCGCAGGAACGCATTTTGGCCGCGGGCCGGCGGGTGAATCCGAAGGCCACCTTCATCATCAAGTACCCGCAGTGGTACGACCGCTTCCACGAGCGCGGTTACGAGGTGGCACGCGAGACCGCGGACTTCGACCGCATCTGGGTGGGCACCGAGACGCGCGATTACGGCGACCGGCGGTGGGGCGGCACGGTCCAGTACGAGGCGTATTTCATCATGCGCTGGCTGGGTGGGATTGGCGGGGCCAAGTGCGGCGGCGGCTGGTTCGATCCTTACGGCACCTCGCCCAACACTTACGTGGAACAGGCGCGCCAGACCGTGCTGGGTGGCGCGCGCGAGTCGCTGCTGTTTTGTTATGGCAGCCTTCAAAACCGGACCAGCCAGGCGAACGTCGAGGCGTTGCGGGCGAACCTCCCGGAGCTGTTCGCGGTCGCCAAGGAAGTGCAGGCGCGCCAGCCGGTCGGCGTTGCCGCCTACAAGCCGGCGAACAGCCACCCGGAAAAGGAGGCGTACGTGTTCGATTTTGTGGGGATGCTCGGGCTGCCGTTGGTGCCCTGCCACGAGTTCCCGACCGACGCCAAAGCCGCGTTCTTCTCCGTTCACGCGCTGAAAGACCCGGCGTTTCGCGAGCGCTTCACGGCGTTCGTCGCGGCCGGCAAGCCGGTCCTGATCACGGATGGACTTGCCGCGAAACTCGAAGGCCTGCCGGCGTCGAAGGCGGCGAACGTGCACGTGCTCGCGGTCAAAGGCGATCCCAAGTCGCTCCTGGCGCTGTCTGCGGAGGAGGTCAACGCCCTGCGCGCGCCGTTGTTGAAGCCGTTTGGGGCGAGTTTCCAAGCTCCGGGAAAAGTGGGGCTGTACCTGTTTACCGGCGACGGCTGGGTGGTGGAAAACTTCAACGACGAGCCGGTCCAAGCCGAACTCAACGGCCGGAAGCTGGACGTGCCCGCGCGGGGGTGGATCTACCAGTGGCGCTGAGCACAGGCGCTAAGCGATCGGCTCCACGATCGCCTCGCGGCCGCTGTGGCTGATGATGCGGATGCGCGCGCCTTTCTCGATCAACTCGCCCTGCGTCATCACGTCGAGGATTTCGTCGCCGAACTGCGCCTTGCCGCCCGGCCGCAACACCGAGAGCGCCACGCCTTCGCGGCCGACCTGCCGGGCTTGGAACGCGGCTTGGAGTTTGGGAGTTTCCACGGCCGAGGCGGACCTCGTGACCAGCACGCCGTAAAAGGAGGTCTTGGGAAGGAATCGCGCCAGGACCAGAATGACCGCCACGGACCCCAACGCGGCGTACAGCAGGCCCATCAGCGGCTCCCGGAGTTGCGGCAGCGTGGGCATCGCCGGCATGCCGGGGTAATGGTCCACGGTCGCCATCACCAAGGTGACCAACATCAGCGCGCCACCGGCCAGACCCAAGGCCACGGTGCCGGGAAAGACGAACAGTTCGAGCGCGACGAGGATCAGGCCGAGCAGGAACAACAGCGGCCATTCCAAGCCGGACAGGCCGGCGATGTAGCTGCCCAGAAAATACAGCGCAAAGGCCGAGATGCCGACGATGCCGGGCAGGCCGAAGCCGGGCGTCTTGAATTCGATGTAAATGCCGGCCACGCCCACGATCAGCCACAGCCAGTTCAGCGCGTTGATCCAAAACGCCAGCGTCTCTGCGCCGGTCGGTTCCACGTAAGTGCGCTGGCTTTCCGGGAAGCCGAGCTTCGTCAGCAGCGCGTCCAGGCTCTCGACCGTGCCGGAAGACAGCAACGGCTTGGGCGGATTGCCGTATTCGCGCGCCGCCTCCGTGTCCGTGAGCGTGAGGATGTCGCCCTTTTTGTTGATGGTCTTGCCGTCGATGACGACCTCCTTGTTGCGGTCGATCATCGCTTCGACCACCTCGATGTTGTAACCGTTCTTCTCGGCCTTGCTGCGGACCAGGGCGCGGATCGCCGAATTCATCTTGGCTTCCATCGTCTCCGGCAAATCCTGCACGCCGCCGCCGGGCATCATCATGATCGGGGCCGCGGCGCCGATGACGCTTTGCGGCGCCATGAAGATCCGTTGCGTTCCCACCGCGATGAACGCCCCGGCCGAGAACGCGCGGGTGTTCACGTAAGTCGCAGTCCCGCCTTTGAACTGGTCAATGATCCGCAGGATTTCCTCGGTCACGTCCACCCGGCCGCCGTCGGTGTTCATGTTCAGCACCAACAGGTCGGCGTGAGCGTCCATGGCTTCCTTGACTCCACGCCGTACGAGATAGGTGAGCGGCGGCATGATGTCTTCGCGGATGGGCACGACGAAGACGCGCTTGGCACTGGTGTCCTCCCCGGCTGCCGCGAAGGCCGGGCCGGCCCGCAATCCTACCAGCGCCAGCGCCAGACTGAACAGCCCACTCAGCTTCATGCCGCGACGGTACGGCTTTCGTCGCGCCCCGGCAAGACACGCCGCGCTTACGCGGCCTGCGCCCCGCGCACGACCAACACCGGGCACGGCGCATGGCGGACGATGCGTTCCGCGGTGCTGCCCAGCAGGGCGTGCTTCAAGCCGGTGTAACCGTGGGTTCCCGCCACGATCAAGTCCGCGCCTTCGCGGCCAGCGTAGTCGGCCACTTCGTTCCAAGGCGACCCGGTCAAGACCGCGCTGCTCACGCGCAGGCCCGCGGCGCGCTGGGCCGCTTCGACCTTGGCAAGTTGTTCCTGCGCGCTGCGGCTCGTGGCCTCCTCGATGGCGCGCGTGTCGATTTCGGTCACGCTCGGATCGACGTACGGCAGCTCCGTGACGTGGAGCAACAACAGGGCCGCCTGGAACTGCCCGGCGAGCCGGCTGGCGTAGGCCAACGCCTGTCGCGACGGCGCGGAGAAATCCAGCGGGACGAGCACGCGTTTGAGCGCGAACGGAGCCGGTTCCCGTTTGCCCTGGCCGGGAGCCTGCCCGCCGGCGGCGGGTGCGGCGGGCGCTCGTTCTCGATCGCGCACCACCAGCACCGGGCAAGGCGAATGCTGGACCACCCGCTCGGCGGTGCTGCCCAGCAGAACGTGTTTCAAGCCGGTGAACCCGTGCGTGGTGATAGCCACCAGATCGGCGTTAACGGCGGCGGCGGCTTCCGCGATCTCGGCATACGGCCGGCCCACCCGCAGGCTGCTTTCGACGTTGAACCCGCGGGCCTTGACCTCCGCCACCAGCGCTTCCAGGCGCTCGCGGACCCCGCGCTGCAGTTCCGTTTCGAGTTCGCCGGAAATGACCGGCGCATAGCCGAGATCGGTGGGGTAGGCGATCGGCTCGGTGACGTGGAGCAAATGGAGCCGCGAACCGAACTGGCGGGCGAGCGCCTCCGCGTACGGCAACGCTTTGAGCGAGTGCGGCGAAAAATCGAGCGGCACCAGAATGTGTCGCGGTGGAAAGGGCAACGGCGTTGTCCCGGCTTGAGCCGGATTGGTTTCTGGCGAGGATGTAGTTTTCATGGCCGGCATTGCGTGTTCCCGAAGAAGAATATCCCTGCGCTTGGCCAATCTCAACCCGTCAGGCGCCTGGCGTCGGCGTTTGCCCCATCCAGGCGACCGCCTGGTCGGCCGCCGCGCGGGCAGCCCAACCCAGGACGTTGTGGTCGGAGGCGAAGATCACGCCGTGCACGCGAAAGCGTCGCGACTTTTCCGCCAGCATCGCCCACGCGACCTGCGAACCGAACGACTCGGCCAGCAGCCAGCCGGCTTCGAGGCCGCGCGCCACGAGGGCGGTATCGATCTCGCGGGCGTAATCGGCCAGCGACCAGGTGAGCGTGCGCGGGTAGGTCACTTCCACGAAAGGCACGCGCCCGACCAGCGCCCCGCGAAACGCGGCGACCAAAGTCCAGTCGCCGTGCAACCCCGGCAGATACACCAACGGCGGCCCGCTGCCGTCGGCGTGGACCCGAATCTGGAGGGCTTCGTCCATGCGCGTGTTCGCCGGGGGGGGAGACGCCGATCGGGCCGCTGCTGGCGCGAGCTTATTGCATCGCCAGCGGCTGGCCGGTGGCGCCCAGCACGCTTAGCCAGAGCGGACCGGTGAGGTCCACCTTGTTGCGCCGGGCGATGGCCTGGTGGATTGGGACGTGCACGAGCCGGCGGTGCCACATGCCCAGCACCATCTCGGTCTTGCCGCACATGGCGGCGTGGACGGCGTTCAGCGCCAGCGTGGTGCAAAAGACCGCGTCGGCCGGGTTGGCCGGCACGCTGCGGATGATGTAGCTGGGATCGATGTACTTCAGGTTCGCCTCGAACTGGAGCTTGCCGAAATGAGCCTTGATCGCGTCCGCCAGGAAGACACCGATGTCCTTCAACTTCACGTTGCCCGAGGCGTCGCGCTCCCCGCCGGAACCGGCCAGCAAGTCCTGGCCGGCGCCTTCGGCGACGACAATCACCGCGTGTTGGCGGCGTTCCAGGCGGCGCTGCAGCACCGCCAGCAAACCGTTCGGCCCGTCGAGGCGGAACGGCATCTCCGGGATGAGGACGAAGTTCGCGTCGCCGGAAGCCAGCGCAGCCGCGCAGGCGATAAACCCCGAGTGGCGGCCCATCAACTTGACCAGGCCCACGCCGTTGGGCGCGCCTTTGGCCTCGCGGTGCGCGCAGTCGATGGCCCGCACCGCTTCGCCGGCCGCGGTCTGGAAGCCGAAGCTCTGGTCCATGAACAGCAGGTCGTTGTCGATCGTCTTGGGAATGCCCACCACGGCAATGCTCAGGCCGCGGCGGCGCACCTCGTCCGCGATCACCACGGCGCCGCGCATCGAACCGTCGCCCCCGATCACGAACAGGATGCGGATGCCGAGTTCGACCAGACGATCCACCATCGCCTTGGGCTCCTGCGGGCCGCGCGACGAACCCAGGACGGTGCCGCCCAGTTTGTGGATTTCCGAGACGCTCTCCGAATCGAGTTCGACGTGTCCGTCCGGCGCCACCAAACCGGCGTAGCCGTAGCGGAAGCCATAGACGTTTTGCACCCGGTAATGAAACTCCGCCGCCATCACCAGACTGCGAATCACGTTGTTCAAGCCGGGGCAAAGGCCGCCGCAGGTCACGATGCCCACCCGGACTTCGCCGGGCGAAAAGTGGATTCGGCGCCGCGGCCCGGCGAGTTCGAGGGCGGGCAAGTCGGGCGTGGCCGTCGCACCGCCCCGGACGGCACTGAGCGTGTCGTCCACAAGAATGCACTCGTGGTCTTCGACGAAGTCGATGGTCTTGCCTTCGTGGTCGTGAAACTTGGCCAGCGGTGACTCCACCTCACAAGGTCCGAGCGAGCGGATCGCAAAGTCGTTCTTCACGGCCGGAAAGTAGCCGCTGGGCGCGGCCCCAACGCAAGCCGAACTTGCAGGGCCCGCGATGACTTGGCCGCAAGTTGGCATGGCCCGGCGCGGGTTCGAACCGGTGCTTTGCACTTGGAAGGGATCGCCGTGAGGCTACCTTGCGCCGAGTCTCGAAAAGTCATCGCCTATGAATCGTCGTTCTCTCGCGGTCCGCGCCGGGTCTCGGGTCGGAACCGAAATCCAAGTGAGCGTCACGGCTCCCACGCGAGGCTGGCTCGGTTGCGCCTGGCTTTTCCTGGTTGCCGCTTTGCCGCTGCTGGCGGCCACGCCCAAGCGGCCGGTGGTGGACGAGTATTTCGGCACGCGGATCGTCGATGATTACCGTTGGCTCGAAGCCGGCAACGACCCCGCGGTCCAGCAATGGAGCGACGCGCAGAACGCCCGCGCGCGGGCGTACCTGGACGCCTTGCCGGGCCGCCCGGAACTAGCCAAGCGCCTCACCGAGCTGCTCAGCGACCAAGCGCCCACCTGGTTCAACGTCATCGACCGGCAGGGCGTGTTGTTTGCGATGAAGATGCAGCCGCCCAAAGCGCAGCCCATGCTGGTGGTGCTGAAGTCGCTGGACAGCCTCGCAGGCGAACGCGTGTTGCTCGACCCGCTCACGCTCGACCCTTCTGGCGAGACGGCGATGGATTTCGCCGTGCCGTCGCTCGACGGCAAATACGTCGCGGTCTCGTTGTCGCGGAAAGGCACGGAGCGCGGCGACGCGCACGTCTTTGACGTGGCGACCGGCCGGGAACTCGCCGGCGACACCGTCCCCGCCGTGAACACCGGCACCGCCGGCGGTTCGCTGGCCTGGACCGCCGACGGCTTTTTCTACACGCGCCATCCGCACGAAGGCGAGCGGCCGAAGGCGGATCTTGGCTTTTACCAGCAGGTCTATTTTCACAAGCTGGGCACGCCGTCGAAAGCCGACCGTTACGAGCTGGGCAAAGACTTCCTCCGCATCGCGGAAAACTTCCTCTCCAGTTCCGCGGACGGACAGTGGGCGGCGGATCTGGTCCAGAAAGGCGACGGCGGCGAATACGAGTTGTTCCTGCGCTCGCCGGACGGCGCCTGGACGAAGCTCGCGACTTACGAAGATCGCATTGTCCAGGTTCGCTTTGGCCGGGACGCCGCGTTGTACCTGCTTTCGCGGAAAGGCGCGCCGAACGGCCAGGTGCTGCGCCTGCCGCTGGTGCCCGGCCAACTCGCGCTGGCGCGGGCCAAGGTGGTGGTGCCGGAAGGCGACGCGGCGATCGAGGAAGTGCTGCCCACGCAGACGCGGCTCTACCTGGCCGAGCAAATCGGCGGGCCGAGTCGGGTGCGCATCGTCGGGCTTTCCGGCCAGGCGCTGGGCACGATCCCGGCCCCGCCCGTCACCGCGCTGGGTGGCCTCGAAGCGATCGGCAGCGGGGACGACGTGGTGGTGTCGATCACGGGTTATCTGCTGCCGCCGGCGGTGTTCCGCTTTACCGCCCAAGATGGCCAATTGCACGCCACGCCGTACGCGGCGAAGTCGCCCGCCGATTTGACCGGCTACGAAGTTGTCCGCCAGGAATGCGTTTCGAAGGACGGCACAAAAGTGCCTTTGAACATTGTTTGCCGAAAAGGCCTGAAGCTGGACGGGCGGAACCCGACGCTGCTCACCGGCTACGGCGGCTTCGGCATTTCGATCACGCCGCGCTTCAATCGCGCGCTGCCGGTGTGGCTGGAAGCGGGCGGCGTGTTCGTAGAGGCGAATATCCGGGGCGGGGGCGAGTTCGGCGAGACGTGGCACCAGCAGGGCATGTTGCACCACAAGCAAAACGTCTTCGACGACTTCCTCGCCGCCGCGCGCTGGCTCGTCGAGCACCGGTACACGTCGCCGGACAAACTGGCCATCGAAGGCGGCAGCAACGGCGGCCTTTTGATGGGCGCGGCGCTCACCCAGGCGCCCGACCTCTTCAAGGCCGTCGTCGCCCACGTGGGTTACTTCGACATGCTGCGCTTCGAGGTGGCGCCCAATGGCGTCTTCAACACCACCGAGTACGGCACGGTGAAGAACGAGGAGGACTTTCGGGCGTTGGCCGCCTATTCGCCTTACCAGCACGTGAAGGACGGAACGCAATACCCGGCGGTGCTTTTCCTCACCGGGAAGAACGACCCGCGCGTCGATCCGTTCCATTCGCGCAAGATGGTGGCGCGCCTGCTGGCCTCCGGCACGAAACAGCCGGTGTTGCTCCGCACCGCCGACACGGGTCACGGCATCGGCACGCCGCTGGCCGAGCGCATCGCGCAGGCGGTGGACGTGGATGCCTTCCTGTTTCAACAACTGGCGATGCCGGCGAAGTAGCGCCGCGCCGCTGCCTGCGCGGACCCGAGTTCACGCGGGCAGGGCGGGCTTCCAATCCGCACAAAGGAATACGGGGGCGGCCGGTGTGAAGTGTTTTTGGGAAAGTAGCGCCCCGCCGGCCTCGACCACCCTGAAGGCCAGTCGCGACCAGCGGGGCTTGCGGAACTTCACTGATCAGGGCAATCCGCCGCCTACGGGAGGCCGTCCTACGGGACCAGCACCCTTTTGACGGTGCCCGTCATACCCGCAATCGTGAGCAAGGAATCAGCTTCCGGCAAGCCGGACTCCGAGGGCGGATACACCGTGAGGGAATAGTTGATTACCGCATCGTCAGGACCGGTGAATGTCCAGGTGCCGGAGTACACCAAGATGGCGGCGGTTTGCAGCGGATTGCCCGCCACCTGCGCATAACTGACCATGCTCCACTTCGAGGTGTCGCGACTGATCATTCGGCCCTCCCCGACGCCATCGCTCAAGGTGTTGGCGCCGAAACTGGCAAGCAAACCCGCGGTGTTTGCATCGTACGCGGTGGTTTTCACCCGGATCGCATCGGTTCGTCCGGCCGGGTCCAGCGGGATCTGCAGACAACTCCACGTCATCCCGCCACCGGACCCGATCCACCCCCCGCCGAGTTGGTAATGCTCTGGGGGCATCCAGGCCACCGACACTCCGGCGACCACCAGCAACACGCCCGCGAGCATGCCCCAACGTGTGATCCTGCCTCGCAGCAGGCCATTTACGATCGTTTTCATTGAACTCACCTTTCGTTGATGTTGTTTCGAAGCCTCGGGTGTCCCGCACTGCCGGGACCGTGGAGGTCGGCAACCAGACAACTCTTGCGTCCGCTGTTCTCCCCGTCGGTCTCCCGTCGTTGCGGAGGACATACTTGGCTTCTACCCGGTACAAAGGGAAAAGCGGGCGGGAGGTGCGAAGTTTCTTGGGAAAAGTGGCCTCCCGTACGCCCGAACCGACCTGAAGGCCAGTCGTGTCCAGCGGGGCATCCGCCGCTGTTGTGCGCAAGCGGACTCGTATTCACACTCCCGCGACCCTTCCGGAAAAGAACCGCGGATTGCAGGATCACACGGATAACGGCACTTGGATTCCAGGTCCACGGCGATTCGGAGAAGCTTCTCGGAGGCGAAAGGGGGTTCCGGATCGCCCAGCGGCGCGTCCCAGTCCGGGAGGCTCAGAGAAGCCGAGCCAGTGTCGGTGGAACAACCTCACGAGGTGCCGGGACGGAAGAACGTCGTGGCACCCCAAGCCGGGATCATGACCGGGTCGCCACCAACAGTCGCTGGCCGGAGGGGATTTGGCAGAGGTTGCTCAGCCAAACAGCCTGCTCAACCTGCCATTCGGCTCGCGACAACGCTGGCGAGGCAGCCCGACCGCTGCAATCAACCTCAGCAATTCGGCCAGCGTGAAGCCGCACCGGCTCCCGGCAGGAGGTTCTGAGCGAGTACGGCTGGTTTGCAGGCCCGGATTTGGCCGTCATTGCCCCAACTGCAAGACGCGGAAGTACTGTTGCGGCGCCAAGGACACCGATGTTGCGTGGGTCGCAAAGCTCAGTTCGTCCGATCGCCACGAGCCACTGGCCAGGTCCGCGCAACGCTGAAGCTGGAACGGCGGCGAACCGCCTTGCCACTGAAGGTCCAGGACCCCACTCGCGCCCCCGGTCGGCTGGGCGATGATCAGGGGCGGCGTCAGGCAGCGGTAGGTTTCGTCGCTCATCACGTGATGGAGAGCCGTCGTGGGGTGAATGCCATCCCACCAGAGAAACTCGCTCGGGTCGCCGGGAGGGCAATGATTCATGGCGGCGCTGGTGACGTTGGTGAAACCGTAGGCCGCCGGGTCGGCCAGGAGGTTGCTACAGAGTTGGGAGTAGTCGAAGCGAAAGACGGTCACGCCATACTCAGCTTGGATCTTCTGGATTTCCTGGTTCATGCGGGCATTGATGTCCTGGTAGTCCAGGCTTCTCGCATAGGGACTATCAAACCCAGGGTTCAGATAGAGTGGGACCAGGGTGGGAAGGAGAAAGAGCTTGCCGCCGCCCTTCGCGAGTTGCGCGAGGTTCGCCCCGTAATCCGAGACCACCTGGTTGACGGGACGCTTGACCCAG
>JAKCAB010000121.1:0-9990 GCA_021839785.1 bacterium
GCGGTTCGGCGTGGCCACTTGAGCGTCAGACGCCTGCTCGGTCGAGCAGCATCGCCGTCACGTCCGCAAACCGGAAAAGCCCGCAGAGCCACCGCCGCCCAGCGCATGAACCGCGACCAAGCCTGGCAACTCCTCGCCGAGTTCACGGAATCCGCGTCGTTGCGCAAACATGCGTTGGCCGTGGAGGCGGCGATGCGGCATTACGCGCCCCGGTTTGGCGGCGACCCGGAGGTTTGGGGCCTCACGGGCCTTTTGCACGACTTCGATTACGAGCGCTGGCCGAATCCGCCCGAGCACACCCGTGCCGGCGCGCGGATTCTGCGCGAGCGCGGCGTGGACGAGGAAATCGTGGGGGCAATCCTGTCGCATGCGACGTGGAACGCGGCGGAGTACCCGCTGGACCGGCCGTTGCGGCGGGCGCTTTTCGCCGTGGACGAGCTGTGCGGTTTCATCACCGCGGTGGCTTACGTCCGACCGGAGCGGCTGGCGGGTATGACCCCCAGCAGCGTGCGCAAAAAGACGAGGCAAAAATCCTTCGCGGCGGCGGTGAGTCGCGAGGACATCGAGAGAGGCGCGGCACTGCTGGAGTTGCCGCTGGACGAGCACGTCGCGAACGTGATCGCGGCGCTTCAGGGCGTGGCCGACTCGTTGGGGCTGGCCTGACCGATCGGTTGGTTGGCCCTTTCGATTGCACAAAAACCGTCGCAATTGCGACAGTTTTTGTGCACTGCCTTGGCCGGTTCAGGCGGTCAGTTTCATGAAGTTGGCCAGGATTGCCCGGCCGTTTTCGGTGAGGATGCTTTCGGGGTGGAACTGCACGCCCCAGATCGGCAGGGTCTTGTGGCGGACTCCCATGACCTCGCCTTCCTCGGTCCACGCGGTGAGTTGCAAGCAATCCGGCAGGCTGTCGCGCGTGATGACCAGCGAATGGTAGCGCGTGGCGGCGAACGGATTGGGCATTCCCGCGAAGAGATCCTTGCCGTCGTGATGAATCGGGGAAGTCTTGCCGTGCATCATCCGGTAGTTGACCTGCACCTTGCCGCCGAAAACGTGGCCGATGCATTGATGGCCCAGGCACACCCCCAGGATGGGCACCTTGCCGGCCCAAGCGCGGATAACGTCGTTCGAGAGCCCGGCTTCGCGCGGCGAACAGGGGCCGGGGGAGATCAGGATGCGGTCGGGTTTCACCGACTCCACCTGGTCCAGGCGAATCTGGTCGTTGCGATGCACCTGCATCTCGACGCCCATCTCGCCCAGGTATTGCACCAGGTTGAAGGTGAACGAGTCGTAATTATCTATGACCAGAACCATAGCCGGGGGCGGACGCTAACGGATCGGATGAGGATTGGAAACAACAACTCTATCGCCGGCGCGAGGCATTGGAGGCGTGTGACCGGGGAGGCTGAAAAACGAGCAAAAAGACCGACCCCGAAAGAGACGGTTGACCGGGACGGTGGTTGATGGGAGCCGGGTGGCGGCTCAAGCGCGGCGCCGCAGCCGCAGGAACAGGCCCGCGCCGCCCAAGCCGAGCAGGGTGAGCGTCTGCGGTTCCGGGATGGGGCTGAAGTCCACGCCGCGGAAAAGGGTGTTGGCGGGCGCGATGGCCAGCGTCGTGGCGCTTGAACCCGCGCCGAGGTCTTCGATGCGGATGAGGCGGTTGGCGGAAAGCTCTGTCGTCGTGGCGAAAATGACAGGATTTGCGCCGGACCAGTCCACCACCAGACCGCGAGATCCCCCTCCCGTGCCGCCAGCGTTCAGCGAGTACGTTAGGCTCCAAGTAGAGCCGATTTTCTCCCACCGTTGGATGCCACCGCCAGTGTAGTCAGCCTTAAAGGTACGGTCGTCAGCCAAGTAGGCGACGTTGCCCGCGGGGTTCAACGCAAAGTCGTACGGTGAGGCTCTGTTCGAAAAAGAGCTAGCCGGCTTGATGAGCAGACTGGCGGTGTCGGCGCTCGTTGGCAGGCCACTAAACGCATAGAGGCCTACTGTTCCCGCTCCCGTGGAATAAAGGAGGTTACCACCTTCGACGCCGACCACGCGGAGGTTTCCGGAAGTGACCTGTGTTTCGGTGCTGCTTGACTTGGCCCAGACACCGCCGGTGCCAGAGTTACCGTTGCCCGTGATCCAGAATTGCGCGCCGTCGGTGGTCACCGCACCGCATACGCTCGCGCCGGAAAAGGCGTTGGCGGTCTTGACGGGCAGCGAATAGGCGCCAGCGGCGTCCAACACTCCGACCGCGCGATTGACCATCGCAGAAGTTGTGCTGGACACGCTGAGGGTTCCAACGTCCGCATTATACCCGGCAAAAGTGAGATACATGCCGTCGGCGGATCGCGTGAGGGCACCCTCCGAAGCGGCTGTGCCGCTCAACGTGATCGCGGATGCACCCGTCGTTGGCAAGGCCACTGTGTAGGACGGTGACTGGCCCTCACCTAACACTGAATACTGCTCGATCGAGACTGCGGCCGCAGCACCACTGATCATGGGGGTGCCGTCACCTACGCGGAGCACCGCCAGGTTGCCGGGGGTGAACTGGCCGAAGGTAGGCGCCGCAAACAGGGAAGCGGCAACCAAAGTGATGGACCGGAGTGGTTTCATAGCATTGACCGGCATTCTGTTCGGGATGCCAATAACCCATTGGAGCGGAGCCGTCCAGCCCCAATTCCGGGTTTTCGTCATGCGGGCCGGAGCCGCGGCGGCAGTCATGCGGGCCGCGAAAGCTCGCGTCGCTGGCGGGCAAAAGGCACGCCGGACGCCTCCCCTGATGGTCACGGCAGCGTTACCTGGCCTCGGTTGACAGCCGCCAGCCGCGGACCGGATACTTTACCGGCGTCGTGCTTCCCGATCGACGACTAACAGCGTCGCCCCAAGAGGCATTTCCCGCAGGCGAACACGCACAGACATGAAATGGATTGCCGGCCAGCAGCAATGGATGTTTCCACGCCCCATGCTCATCATGGGCATCGTGAACGTGACGCCGGATTCCTTTTCCGACGGGGGCCGCTACTTGTCCGCCGAGGCCGCGGTGGCGCACGCGCTGACGCTGGCCGGCGAGGGCGCGGACCTGCTCGACATCGGCGGCGAATCCACCCGGCCCGGCGCCGCGCCGGTGAGCGAGGCGGAGGAACTGGCGCGGGTGTTGCCGGTGTTCTCCGGGCTGGCCGGCCGCGTGAGCGTCCCGCTTTCGATCGACACGCAGAAGCCGGCGGTTGCGCGGGCCGCCATTGGCGCCGGCGCCAGCATCGTGAACGACACCGCGGCTCACCGGGCGCCGCGGGAGATGTGGGAGTTGGTGGCCGCGACCGGCGCGGGCTACGTCTGCATGCACTCGCAAGGCACGCCGCAAACGATGCAGGCGGCACCGCACTACGACGACGTGGTGGGCGAGTTGCGGGCGTTCTTCGCCGAGCGTTTGCGGGGCCTGGCGCAGGCGGGGGTGCGCGCGGAACAGGTCGTGCTGGATGTCGGCATCGGCTTCGGCAAAACGTGGGAACACAATTTGCAATTGCTCGCGCGACTGGATTCCTTTAGGAGTCTAGACCGTCCGCTTCTGCTTGGGGTTTCCCGGAAATCCTTTATTGGCAAGCTGCTGGGCGCCGAAGTGGCGGCGCGGCTGCCGGCCTCGCTGGCCTGCGCCGCGTGGGCGACCCAGCTCGGCGTCGGGATCCTCCGGACGCACGACGTGGCGGCGACCCGGCAGGCGGTGCGCATGACGGAGGCCTTGGTGGCCCGAACCTGATGTTGACGTGGCTACAGTCGAACTGGCGAACGCTGGTGGAGATCGCCCTCCTCTCGGTGGGGATCTATTACGCCATCACGTTCGTCCGGGGGACGCGCGCCGCGCCGGTGGTCAGCGGGTTCCTCATCCTGTTGCTGACGCTCACGCTCATCACCACGCTGCTGGAACTGCAGGTGCTGAGGTTGCTCCTGCTGGCGCTGTTTCCTTCGCTCGCGCTCATTGTGATCGTCATCTTCCAGCCGGAACTGCGGCGCATGTTGGCCAAGCTGGGCAACCTGCCCTTCTTTACGAGCGTGCACCAGCAGCGCGAGAACATCGAGGTGATCATCAAAACCGTGGAGCGCCTCGCGGACGTGCGCATCGGGTTGTTGATCGCGATCGAGCAGGCCGTGCCGGTGCAAGACATGGTCGAGTCCGGCATCGTGGTGGATTGCGAGGCCACGCCGGAAATGCTGGAGACCATCTTCTTTCCCAACAACGCCGTCCACGATGGCGGCGTGATCCTGCGCGGCGACCGCATCACGCACGCGGCTTGTATCTTCCCGCTGACCCAACGGCAGGACTTGAGCAAGACGCTGGGCACGCGGCATCGCGCGGCGATCGGTTTGAGCGAGGAAACCGACGCGGTGGTGGTGGTGGTGTCGGAGGAAACCGGCGCGGTTTCGTACGCCTACAAAGGCAATCTCGTGCGCGGGGTCACTTTGGAGGACCTGCGCGCGTTCCTCACTTCCGTGCTGGTGCGCGAGCCCCAGACGCGTTCGTGGTCCGACCTTCTGCGCTTCTCCTCCTGGCAGCGCCGGCCGGCGGCGTCCTCGCCGCTCCGCGCCAACTCCGGCTCCGATGGCGTGGCATAGAGTCATCACCCACAATCTGGGGTGGAAGGCCGTGTCCGTGATCCTGGCCACGGTGGTCTGGCTGCTGGTGCATTACAACAGCACGGAGATCGAACGGCCGCAGGCAATCCGCACGTTCGATGCGGTGCCCATCGTGGTGCTGACCCCGGCCAACGACCCGTACGTTTTCCTGGTGGAACCGCCCAGCGTGCGGGTGTCGGTGCGCGGCCCGGAGCCGCTGATCAAAGCCATGCGCGCTTCGGACGTGAAAGTGTTCGTGGACCTGATCGGCGTCAGCCAGCTGGTGGTGCGGCGCGACGTCGAGGTGCGCCTGCCGGAAGGCATTTTCCTGGCCTCGCTTTACCCCAACGAAGTGAAGATCGAACGTCTCCCCAGCGATCCACTTCCCAACCCCCTGACCACGGACAAACCATGAGCAAACCCAAACGCATCTTTGGCACCGATGGCGTGCGCGGCACGGCCAACATCGAACCGGTGACGGCCGAGACCGCGCTCAAGCTGGGCCGCGCGGCGGCGCACGTCTTCAAGACCCTCGAGAGTCATGCGCGCGGCTTCGGCCGGCACAAGATCGTCATCGGCAAGGACACGCGCCTTTCGGGTTACATGCTCGAAAATGCGCTCTCCTCGGGCATCCTCTCGATGGGCGTGGACGTGGTCTTCATCGGGCCGCTGCCCACGCCAGGCGTGGCCTACGTCACGCGCAGCTTGCGTGCCGATGCCGGTATCGTGATCACCGCCTCCCACAATCCTTACGACGACAACGGCATTAAATTCTTCCGCGCCGACGGCTACAAACTCGACGACAACGTCGAGCAGCGCATCGAGGAACTCGCCTTCAGCGGCGCCATCGAGCACGTCCGCCCCGTGGCCAGCGAGGTCGGCAAGGCACTGCGCGTGGACGACGCGATCGGCCGGTACATCGAGTACGCCAAGGCGTCTTTTCCCAAAGGCATGAACCTGGAAGGGATCCGCATCGTCGTCGATTGCGCCAACGGCGCCAGCTACAAGACCACACCCAGCGTCCTGCGCGAACTGGGCGCGGATGTCATCGTCTATGGCAACCAGCCCGACGGCATGAACATCAACAAGGACTGCGGCGCGATGCACCCGGAGAATCTTTGCCGGAAGGTCGTCGAGCACCGCGCCCAGCTCGGCATCGCGCATGACGGCGACGCGGACCGCGTGCAGCTTTGCGACGAGCAAGGCATCCTCGTGGACGGGGACGACATCCTGGCGTTGACCGGCCTGGAAATGCTCGAACAAGGCACGCTCCCGGAAAAGACCTTGGTGGCCACCGTCATGAGCAACGCCGGGTTGGACCTCGCCATCAAGGAAGGCGGCGGCCGCGTGGTGCGCACCGCCGTGGGCGACAAGTACGTCATCGACGAGATGCTCAAGAACGGGTTCGCGGTGGGCGGCGAACAGAGCGGCCACATCATCTTTCGCGAGTTCGCCACCACCGGTGACGGCCTGGTGGCGGCGTTGCAAGTGCTCCGGATCATGCGGTCGCAAAACGCGCTGTTGTCCCAACTCCGACTGTGCTGGACCCGCTTCCCGCAAAAACTGGTCAATATCCGTGTGCGCGAAAAAGCGCCGCTGGAAAAACTGGATGGGTTCGCCAGTCTGCTGGCCGCCGCGGAGGCCGAAGTTTGCCCGCAAGGCGGCCGCGTGTTCGTGCGCTACTCGGGCACCGAAACCAAGGCGCGCGTCCTCGTCGAGGCGCGCGAACAGGAAGTGGTCGATAAGTGGTGCGCTGAATTGGCCGATGTGATCCAGCGCCAACTCGGCGTCTAATCGGCGGCGGGCGAAAATTCTGGGAAGTCACGGCGGCCGGGGGTCGTGACTTTTCTTGGCGTGGGATGCAAGTCACACCTTCCCGCGACAAACTGGAACTGGCCAGGCGTTCTTCAAAAACGGTGGTTCCATTCGTCCCGGCAATATTTGGCGCGAGCCAGCTCTTCGGTCCGGGCGGCCGGCCAGGCGCTCGAAGGTTCGTTGGCGGACCAGACCCGACGCAACGCTGACTTCAGCCGTGCGCGATCCACGCCGAGGTTCATGACGAAGTCGCCGTGGCGGCGGCCCGCGCGGTAATCTGGCTCACGCGACGGTGGCGGCAGCACGGCGGCGAGCCGGGCCAGATCGAGATCGATCAAGAACGCGCCGTGGAACAAGAGCGCCCGCCGGCCGCGGCGCTGGGCGTTGCCGGAACATTTGCGGTCGGCGACGGCCAGGTCGGTGTCCCCCCGCCGGCGCACCGGCTGACCCAGCAATTCGGTGAGCGCCGCCGCGTGACGATTCATGATCCAGAGATTCGTTTGGGGAATGCTGGCCGTCGGGCCTTCCTCCTGAAGGCGCAGCACGACGCTGTAATTGAGGCAGCCCGGACCCTGCAACACGGTGCCGCCGCCGGTGACGCGCCGAAGGACCGGAATCCCGCGGGCGCGACACTCGCCGAGGTCCGCCTCGGTGGCGATCCGGTTGGCGTACCCCAGCACGACGAAATGAGCGGGCGCTTCCCAGAACCGCAGGACTTCGGGGCCACCCGCTTCGCAGGCCTCGAGCAGGGCTTCATCGCAGGCCAGGTTCTCCGCGGGCGTGGGGAGCGTCAGGTCCAGATAGTGCATCGCGCGGCGGCATTCGACCCTGCCCCGCGCCCCCGCGCCAGCCCGAACCGGCGGTGGGACTCTGCATTGCTTTTCGCCACGGTTTTCCCGCTTGCTCCTGCCGGGAGGCATTCCTAAGTTGCGCCAATGAAACGTGCGCTTCCGCTGCTGCGACTGGCCCTCGCGGCCTTCCCACTGTTGTTCGCCGGCCGGCTGTGCTCCCCGCTGCACGCCGCCGACGTGGGTTACATTCCCGAGTACGACGAAAAGCTGCGCAAGCTGAACGGTCTGGTGCAGGATCTCCTCGATTCGCAGGCGGTGATTCAGAAGCGCCTCTCCAGCCTGACCGACGACCTGCATAGTTTCCGTGACGACACCGGCAAGCTCGGCGACCGCATGGGCGAACGCTTCGTCACTCGGCAGGAGTTCCAGCAACTCGCCGCGGCGGTCAAAGAACTCGACCGCAAGCGCGAGGACGACAAGCGGTTGATCCTCGAGGAAATCAAGAAGCTGGCCCAAGCGCCGGTGTTGGCGCCACCCAAAGTCGCGCCTAAGGCGCCACCAAAGGACGCCACCCCCGACGGACCCGTGAAAGGCTACAAATACACGGTGAAGAAGGACGATTCGCTCTGGGCCATCATCAAAGCCTACCGCGACAGTGGCGTGAAGGTCACGCAAGACGACATCCTGAAGGCGAACCCCGGACTCAAGCCCAACCACATCTTCGAAGGCCAGGTGATCCTCATCCCCGATCCGGCCTTGAAATAGGCGCCCGCGCCGCGGGACGCATCCCGTTTTTGGCGCGCGACCGTCTCGGTCCCAGCCACGGGGTCGCGCTCGCGGAAAAGTCCGGGCCTTAGCGCGGATTGGACATCCGCGCTCCTGCCGGTCGGCGACACCCCAACGCCGCAACGCGCGGGTTCGCGGTTGACGCTGAACACTGGGCCGATAGGCTGCGTCCAACCCCGTATTACGTGGGTTTGAATCCTTTTATGCACATGAATCAGAAACAGGCATCGGCCGGCACGGAGACGCGCCGGAGTTTCATCAAGAAAGCGGCGACGGTTACGGCAGCAGCGGCGGCGACCAACCTCTTCAAAACCCCGGTTTATGGCCAGGGCACGGCGCCTTCCACGGGACGGGTCATCGGCGCCAATGACCGCATCGTGGTCGGCTTCGTCGGCGTCGGCCCGCAAGGCCAGTTGCACGTGGACAAAATGAAGACCAACGCCGAGAAGAACAACGTGGCGTTGGCGGGTGTGTGCGACCTCTGGGAGAAGCGCCGGGAAATGGCGAAGGCCAAGATTGGCGGCGACGTCAAGTTGTACGACGATTACCACAAGCTGCTTGAGAACAAAGACATCGACGCCGTCATTTGCGCCACGGTGGACCACTGGCACGCCCGGGTCTCCGTGGATACCATGAAGGCCGGCAAGCACATCTACGTGGAGAAACCGATGGCGCGTTACCTGCCCGAGGCGTTCGAGGTGTGGGACACGGTCAAGGCCACCGGCAAGCAGTTCCAGGTAGGGTCGCAGGGTTGCTCGGATGCGATGTGGCTGAAGGCGGCGGAGTTGGTTTCCGCCGGCAAGATCGGCAAGCTGGTGCTCGGCCAGACCTCCTACATGCGCAACAGCCCCAAGGGCGAATGGAATTACACGATCGACCCGGACTTCAAGGAGGGCAGCGTGAATTGGGAGACCTGGCTCGGCCCGAAACTCGTCACCCGGCACCCGTTCTATCCCGACCATTACTTCCGCTGGCGCAAATACTACCAATACTGCGCCGGCCTGCTGGGCGACCTATTGCCGCACCGCATTCACCCGCTGATGCTCGCCACCGGCAACCCCGAGTTCCCGGTGCGCGTCTGCGCCATCGGCACCAAGAACATTCTCACCGACAAAAACACGCCGGGCACGCCGATCCGCGATTGTCCGGAATGCCTCACGCTGATCGCCGAGTTCCCGAGCGGCTTCCAGGCTATGATCTGCATCGGCTCGGTGAACGAGAAGGGTCTCGACGACATCGTCCGCGGTCACATGGCGACGCTGCAACTCGGCGGCAGCAAGGTCGAGTTGCGTCCCGAGCGGCCGTTCACCGATGACCTGGATCCCGAGGATTACGCGCACCTCACACCGGTCGAAGACGTGGGCGTGCATGAAAGCAACTGGCTGGACAGCATCCGCAGCGCAAAGCCCCCGCACGCGAACATCGAACTCGCGGTTCGTGCGCAGACGGTCATTTCCCTGGCCGAAATGTCCGACCGCATGGGCATCGCCTGCCACTATGACGAGAAGACCCGCAGCGTGCTGGACGCGACGGGCAAGAAGATCGAGATCGCGAATTACGGCGTGCTGAAGCCGTCTTAAGCCGGTTGGCTTGGAACTGGATCGACGAACGGGCTTCCGTCGGCGCGGGCTGGCGGAAGCCCGGTTCGTTTCGACTGCCAACTTGACCGCAGCTTTACCGGCCTCCACTCCTCCCGCCATGACCACGCTGCGCCTGGCCCGGCACGCGATGAACACGCGCTTCGAGTTGGTGCTCTCGGGCGAGGCCGAGGCCTCGCTGCGCGCGGCGGGCGAGGAAGCGCTCGACGAAATCCAGCGGCTCGAAGACCGGCTCAGCCCGTTTCGGCCGACCAGCGAAATCGCGCGCCTAAACCGGCACGCCGCGGACGGCCCGGTAAAGGTCAGCCCGCCGGTGTTTGCCCTGTTGCGCCAAGCGCAGCAATTGGCGGCGGCGACGGACGGCGCCTTCGATCCCACGATCGGTCCTTTGATGCGGGCCTGGGGTT
>JAKCAB010000121.1:10000-10647 GCA_021839785.1 bacterium
GACCCAGCCGTGCTGGCCGCGGCCCGGGCCTGCGTGGGCATGAACCACGTGCTCTTCGACGAGGCGGACTTCACCGTTCGCTTTGCCCGGCCGGGCGTGACGCTTGACTTGGGAGCCATCGGCAAGGGCTACGCGATCGACTGCGCGGTGGAGCGTTTGCGCGAAGCGGGCGTGGCCAGCGCCTTCCTTCATGGCGGCACCAGCAGTTGTCATGGCCTGGGCGCGATGCCGGAAGGCCGGCCTTGGACCGCCGGCGTGTTTGAACCGGCCGCTGCCGGCACGACGGGGAGTGCGGCGGAAACGCTCCTGGCGGAGGTTCCGTTGCGTGACGAATCGCTGGGCGTTTCGGCGGTCTGGGGCAAGGCGTTTCACGCGGGCGGCCAGAGGTTCGGCCACGTGCTCGATCCCCGCGCCGGCGAACCCGTGCAGCGCGCCGCGCTGGCCGCCGTGGCCTTGCCCAGCGCAACCGAGAGTGACGCGCTTTCCACGGCCTTGCTGGTGCTCGGCGAGCCGGGGTTGGAGACGCTGGCCCGGCTCCGACCGGGTTTGCGGGCGCTGGTCTTGCTGCCGTCGGCGGACGCGGAAGCGCACCGATGCGTGCGAAAAGGAATCGGCCTTCGCCCGCCCCCGACCTGACTCGCGGGTTG
>JAKCAB010000573.1 GCA_021839785.1 bacterium
TGGCCGGTAGCCTTGCACCGTCCCGCCGCGGAATCCAGTCATTCCTCCGCGAGCAGCCGCACCGGGCCGAGCAGGCCGGAGGCCAGCAGCGGCGTGTCCTTCGCGAATGGATTCCAAGTGGTCCAAGCGACGCGCTGATCCGGCGGCAAGGCGGCATCGCCAATCAGCCGGTTGGGCCAGAGGTTCGCCACGCGAATCTCCAGCGTGTTGGTGCCGGCTTTGAGCGCCGCGGTCGCGTCCAGTCGGAACGGTTCCGTCCACGCGGTTCCCAAGTCGCGCCCGTTGAGCCGCACCGCGGCCATCACCTTCACCGTGCCGAGATCGAGGAAGACGCGTTTGCCCGAGCTTCGGTTGTTGAACTCCGCACCCGTTTCAAACGTCGTCCGGTAAGTCGCGAGGCCGGAGAAGTGCCGCACCCCCGCGTCGGTGTGCTGGGTCCAGTCGATCAAGCGGTCAAGGCGGATTGGGCTCGGCGCCCCGCGACCTGCCTGAAAACTCACCTGCCACGGCCCGCCGACCTCGGCCAGCGGGACAACTTTTGCGAAGTTGGGGGCCGGCGTCTTTGCCGGCTTCGTCGGATGGCGAAAGACAATGAAGAACGACTGGTGCGCTTCGAATTCGAGCGGCACGAAGGTCCGATCTGGCTCCGGCGTGAAGTCCGGCAACGGTCGGATGTCGCCCGTCACGGCATCCCACAACTCAGGCTGTTTGCCCGTGACGCGGAAGCTGGCGCGCGCTTTGACCGGCGTCGCGACCGGATTGGCGACGAAGTAGATGTCGGCGTCGCCATCGCGGCGGTGAGTGTAGCGGAGTTGAACGTCGGACTCGAAGTCCGGCGCCACCTTCATTTTCGCCAGCAACGATTTCGCCACGTCGTAAGGCGGATAAACCTCCGGCGGTGGTGCGGCTTTGGAGTCGGCACTCGCCACGACTTCGCCGCCCCAGACAATTCGACCCTTCCCGACACGTCGCTCGGTGATTGCGGCGGGCCGCCCGCCGTCGCCCCACAATTCCCTGGCCAGTCGCTGCACTTCCGCATCGCCGCGCGGATAATCCGCCAGGCTCGGAGATCGGCGCGGTGGCGGACCCACGACAGTCGCGCCAGCGTGGACCAACTCCGAAATTTTGCGCAGCAGTCGCGGCGTCATGGTGTCGAATTCGGGCAGCACCAACAGGCGATAGCTCATGCCATCGGCAAAGTGAAGCTGGCCGTCTTTGACGCTGGCCTGCTGGCGGAGAACATCCGGCGCGCAGCCGTCGAAGTTGTAGCCGCGCCGATCCGGCGGGTCGCCGCGCGTGGCCGAGGCCGGCGGGCGAAACACCTGCGGCGCGCCTTCCGGCAGGAGATAGCAAATGTCCGCCACGGGCAGACCACGCCGGAGCAGGTACTGGCAACGCGCCAGGTATTGGTGGTACGCCGGCGCCAAGTCCCACCAAGTCTGCGTGCGCTCCCAATGAACCCCGTACGGCCCCATCGTCATGCCCGGCGCGCGATCCAGCCAGGGCTGGTGCTGTTAACGATGAAACACGAGGCGGTTGATGCCGGCGCAAAACGCCCAGTCGCCCTGCGCCTTCAGAGCGCCGGGATAAAGTCGCCAGCGCTCGCCGTCGCCGGACGTGAACGACTCCGCCGCCACCACAGGGCGGCCCAGCGTGTGCGCGATCGAGACGGCCTCGAAGCAACTGTACTCGGTGTCGAAGCCGTAGCCTTTGGCCCAGAATTCGCACATCGGCACGTCGGCGACGCCACCCAACGCCAGGTCCGCGCAGGGATTCATGTCATACGGTTCGATGGACAAACCAAAGCCGTGGCGGCGCCCCAGTTCCCGCAGATGGCGGGCGTGGTTTTCCACCACTAACTCCTGAGCGGTCTGGCGCAAATCCCAAAGAAATCGTTCGGAGAGCGCCCGACTACCCACGACGCGACCCGTCATCGCCGGCAGGTAAGGCTGGAGGTCGTAGCCGCGTCGCTTGTGGAACTCCCCGCGGAAATCGGCCGTCCAGTTCTGCGAACTCATCTCCCAGCTATCCATGTGCAACATCGTCCACCCCGCGCCGGCCTTTTGGGGCGGGCCGACCGTTTTCAACAGCGAACCGATGAAGGCCGCGAAGTGGGCATCCAACGCCGCGGGGTCGAACTTGTCGCTCTCGAGGCCCAGGCCGGGCAACGGCGCCGGGCGGGTGTTTTGACCGGTGCTCGTCCGGCCGAAACGGAGGATGGTCCAGTCGCCTGCGGGCACCTCCCAATCCAGGCGGCCATCGGGTGCAAGGCGCGCGGAGAGGTCGAGGACTTGGGCGGTCGGAATGCAGGCGTCAGCCGGCGGTTCGTCAAAGCCGGCGGGCGCCGGCAGGAATGGTTTCACGCCCGGCTGGGACGAGTAAGGCGCGCGAACGTAAAGCGCCTTTTCGTCGATGTCCGGGATGCGCGCATTCTTCTTCGGCGTGGGGAAGGCCAGCACAGCGACATCGCGGTAAAACGCTTTGCGGGCTGCTTCCAATTCCGACGGCAACGCGCCTTCGCCGAAAACCGGCTTCCGCGGCTGCGCGCGCGGCAGAATGGCGCTGAAGCGTGCCGGCCCGGCGACGTTCGTCTCCGCCGCGACGAGGTGCTGCATCGACTGCTCGGGTTTGATCCAAGGACCGCCGCTGCCGGTCCAGCCCGGCCCGGCGTTGAGCGCGATTTGGAGTCCCAGCCGCTGCGCCTCGTTCACCGCGTGCTTGAACAGCGCCCGCCACTCGTCGCTCATGAACTTCACCGGTCCCCGCGGAATGCCGACATCGACCTCCATCAGGATCACGCCACCGAGACCGGCGCGCTGCATCGCTTCGAGGTCGGCCGTGATGCCTTCGCGGGCCAGGTTGCCATCCATGACGAACCAGTAAACCCACGGCCGGGCCGCCGGCGACGGGTCGCGAAAAGCACTTTCCAGCGAGTCGCCGGCGCGGAGCGGTAAGTTGCCGGGAACACCGGACAGCAGCGTCAGCCAAGCGATCAGCGCTGGCATCGCGGCCGCGGCGCGTCGAATCGCTCGGACCCGACCAACTTTTGAAGTGGACACGCCCTTGCCGTTACACCGCTTCGCCGCGCCACGCAATACGCCGGTCCTCACGGCGTGGTGATGCCGGGGATGACGAAATAGCACATCCAGGTGCCGATGTTGCCGCCGCCCGCGCCCAAGGTGATCGTTTTGTTGTTCTGCCACTGGACGTGGCCGTCTTCGAAAAGGAAGTTTCCGCCCGCCGGCAAACCGCGATTCAGGAAGTGCGCGGCGGTGCGCACCTGGCGGCCGTTGTAATCGGTCGTCCAGACCAGGCGCGGGTCGAGCATGTTGGTGGTCATCGGACCCGTGCCCTGCAATTTGTCCATAAGGATCGGCGCCTGCGAGTAAACGCTGCCGAGCTTGGTCCGGTAAAACCACTCGGCCGTGCCGCGGGCGAAGGTGGCCACGTCGGACTGCGATTTTTCCTTTTGCCGGCCCGGCAGGTAGAAGTAACCGAGGAGTTGAGTCACGTTGTCGGCGGCGATGTTGTCGGCTTCGAACGCCCGGTGCCACTCGTCCGTGGGACAGAACAGCACGTCGTTGGCCACGCGCCGGCTCTTCTTGGTGCTGCGTTGATTCGGGATGAGGTAGTTTCGCCAGAAATTGCTCATGCTCGGCATCATCCAGCTCAAGTGGTACCCGCCCGTGTTGTCCGGAAAACTCTCCTGGTAATCGCCGGCATACATGGCGACGGCGATGCCCCATTGCTTGCAGTTGCTCGCGCAGAGCGTCCGGTTCGCCTTGGCCTTCGCCTGCGACAACGCCGGCAACAACAGCCCGGCGAGGATCGCGATGATGGCAATCACCACCAGCAATTCGATCAAGGTAAAGCCCCGCGTCCGGCGGCGGCGGGACGGCGACAACGCATTGGGAGTGACGGGAGGTGGGTTCATAGTCTGGGGAGTCGGTCGGTTGGGCGGCTGGAGCGGGGAGCGGGCAGGCAGGGCAACTTGCCCAGGCTGGCTTTCGGATTGGCAGCCGTATTGTTCACGTTTGGGTCTCACGACTTCAACTGGCGCTGCCGGTCTCGCGGACCGGACCAAAGCGCCCAGCCTGCGGGTCAAGCAAGGCTGGCACTGCCCAAGATAATACACAAACCGGCCTCCGCACGCCAATCCTCCGTTGCTCAAATTCGCCTGCCGACCGCCGCCGCCCCGCCGCCGGCCGGGAAAATTACGGGTTAAAGCCGGCGCAAGTGGAAGCCGCCGTCCACGTTGATCACCTCGCCGGTGCTGAAAGGCAGCAAATCTAGCGCGATCGCCGCCACCGCCTTGCCGATGTCTGCGGGCGTGCCCCAGCGCGGGATCGGCGTGAGGCCGCCGGCGATGAGTTCGTCGTACCTGGCCTTCACCGGACCGGTCATGTCGGTGGCGATCACGCCCGGCCGGATTTCATAAACCCGGATGCCCTGCGCCGCCAGGCGCGCGGCGAACAGCGGTGTCAACATCGCCAGCGCGGCCTTGGACACGCAGTAGTCGCCGCGATCGGTCGAGGCGGTGTAGGCGGAAACGCTCGAGATGGTGACGATTTTCGGCAACCGGCCGGTGGCTGGCGGCTGTCCCGCGTCGGTGACTGGCACGGCGGCGCTCACCTGCTCGATCATCCACCGCGCCACGGCTTGGGTGAGAAAGTATGGCCCTTTGACGTTAATGGCGATCAGGCGGTCGAAGCTCTCTTCGGTGGCCTCCAGCAAGTCAGCCCGGACACTCGGCGCCACGCCGGCGTTGTTGACCAGCAGGTCGATCCGACCAAACCGCTCGCGGGTGAAGGCAACGAGTTTTGCGCGGTCGGCCGCCAGCGAAACATCGGCCTGGCAAGGCTCGGCGCGAATGGCGTATCCGCAGGCCCGAGCCGCGACGAGGCAATCCTCCGCCGTTTGCTGCGCGGCGACGGCGTGACCAACAAAGTTGACCACGAGGTCGTAGCCGAGTTTTGCCAGTTCGAGCGCGATGCCGCGTCCAATGCCGCGCGAAGCGCCGGTGATCAACGCCACGGGATTCACCCCGCGAGTCTAGGTGCGAGGCCCGGCGAGGAAAGGCGAAAGCGTCCGGCCCGGGTGATCGCGGTTCGGGAGCCGCGATTCCGCTCACGCCGGATGACCCGCTGGCCCGCAGCCGCGCGAGTGGCTTTCTACGATGCCGTCGGCAGGCGGACGCGTAACCGGACGCCTGGCGGGTTCAAGTTTTCCACGCTCACCTGGCCGCCGAACAACGAAAGGATACGCTCCGCCACCGGCGGATCCAGGCCCAAGTCGCCTCCGGGACAAAGGGCATCGCCCGTTGCCAAGACCGCGAAAAATTTCGGCACGGCCTCGTTGGGGATGGCGAAACCGCGGGCTTCGATCGTCAACTCCGTCCGGTTGCCGTCGGTCGCGGCTGATACCAGCACGGCTTCGCCCGGTCGGGAAAACCGCACGGCCGTTTCCAGCAGTGCCCGCAAGGCGCGCAGCAGGAGCTTTCGCTCGCCCAGCACCAAGGGCGCTTGGGCCGGCATCGGCCCGAACGTCACGTGGCGGCTGCCGGCCATCGCCCTCGCCTGGCGCGCGGCGGCCTTCAAGAGCAAGCTCAGCGGCACCTCCTCCGGGGGTTGCGTCCCCTGCCCCGCACACGTTTCGGTCAGGAGAAGCGCGTCGTCGATGATCGCGAGCAACCGGCCCCGCGATTGTTCGAGGGCGGCTTGGAGCTCAGGTTTGTGGCCAACGGACGGGCATTCGTGCAACAAGAGTTCCGCGACCCCCAACACGCCGTGAACGGGCGTGCGCAACTCATGCGAGATCAGTCGCAGGAACTCGCCCTTGGCCTGGTCCAAGATCGAGAGGCGGGCGTGCGCCTGGGCCAGTTCGCGCGTCCGCTGCGCCACCGTTTCCTCCAGGCGGGCATTTTGCGCCCGCAACTCCCGCTGCAAGCGCCGCAGCTTGAGGTGCGTTTCCACCCGGGCCAGCACTTCTTCGACCTGGAACGGTTTGGTCACGTAATCCACCCCGCCGCATTGGAAGCCCTTGACCTTGTCCAAGGGCTCGCTCAAGGCGCTGAGAAAAATCACGGGAGTGTCCGCGAATTGGGGATCGGCCTTCAGGCGCGAGCAGACTTCGTAGCCGTCCAACCCCGGCATGAGGACGTCGAGCAGGATGAGATCGGGCTGGTCTTTCAGAACCGCCTTCAACGCCATCTCCCCATTGGGCAAGGCGAAGACCCGGTAACCCTGATCCCGCAACATCGCCTCCAATAACTGGAGGTTCTGCGGGGTATCGTCCACCACCAAAATTCGCGGGGTTTCGCGCGTCCGTTCAGTCATGACTCTCCTTCTCCGTGAAGGCACTCAAAATGGCTTGATAATTGAAATCCGCCACCAAATCGCCCAGCGCCTGGCCGATCGCGGCATCCACCGGACTGACACCCTGCTGGATCAGTTCCCGCAGGCGCGCCACGTCGCCGGCCTCGGTCGCTGCGCGGATTTCCGCGCGCAGAGTAGCGGGAAGGCGGGCGGCGGCCCGTGTCAATCTCGGCTTCGCGGCCGGCGCCGCCACGGGTTCGTCCTGGGCATACTCCACTCCCAGCAAGGCGCCGATTCGCGCCAGGAGGTCGTCAATTTCAAAGGGCTTGCTGATGAATCCGTCCACGCCCGCGGCGCGCCATTCCGCCTCCGGCATATCGAAGACGTTGCCGCTGACCATCAGGATGCGAACGTCGCGACCTGCCGGGTCGGCGCGAATCGCCAGGCTGGCGGCCAGACCGTCCAAGCCGGGCATCCAGCGATCCATCAACACGAGGGCCGGACGCTCCGCGCGGCACACGGCGACGGCCTCCGCGCCGTTCACCGCCTCGCGCACAGCGAAGCCGGCCCGCGTCAGCAGTCTGCGCAGCAGTTGGCGGTTCGATTCGGAGTCGTCCGCCACCAACACCAGCGGCGCCGGACCGCCGGGCCGGAGTCCGCGCACGCCACGACGGGCGGGCGCGGCCGGCGTCGCCGCCTTCGCCGGTTCCGCCACCGCGGCCACGAAAGTGAAACGGAAAGTGCTGCCGACGCCGACCTGGCTGGTCACGGTCAGAGCGCCGCCCAGGACGCGGGCCAATTGCCGGCTGATGGCCATGCCCAGCCCGGTGCCCCCACCCTGGCTCTGCCCACTGCGGGTTTGCTCGAACGGCTCGAACACCTGCTCCAACTCCTGTGGCGGGATGCCCACGCCGGTGTCGGCCACTTCGATGCACAGCCGGGCTGCGGCGTGGGCTTCCGCCGAGGCGGGGGCCGGCTCGCTGGCCACGTGCATCCGCACGTCGCCGCGGGGCGTGAACTTGATGGCATTGCCAAGCACGTTGAGCAGCACTTGGCGGACCTTGCCGGCATCGGTGTGCAGGCGGATCGGCACGCCGGCCGCGCAGGTCACCTCGAACCGCAGCCCTTGCGCTTCGGCCCGCAGGCGGAACATGGCCTCCATGTCCGCGAGCAGGGTGCGAAAATCGCATTCCGCCACCGTCAACTGCATCCGCCCCGACTCGATCTTGGACATGTCGAGCACGTCGCTGATGAGCCGGAGGAGGTGTTCGCCGCCGCGATTGATGGTGTCCAGATGCTTCCGCTGCTCGGGCGTCAGGGTGGGATCGCGTTGAAGCAACTGGGCGAAGCCGAGGATGGCGTTGAGCGGCGTGCGGATTTCGTGGGACATGTTCGCCAGGAACCGGCTCTTGGCCCGGTTCGCGGCGTCGGCTGCCTCCTTGGCCTCGCGCAACTCCGCGGCAATGCGCCGGCGCTCGGTAATGTCTTCCTGCAAGGCCACGAAATGCGTCAGGTTGCCCTCGTCGTCCCGGATCGGCGCAATCGCCGTGGCGATCCAGAATTGAGTGCCGTCCTTTCGCCGATTGCACAATTCGCTGTGCCAAATCCGGCCGGCCAGCACGGTCTGCCACAGGTCTTCGTAAAACTCGCGCGGATGCACGCCGGACTTGAGCAACCGCGGGTTTTGGCCGACCGCCTCCGCCGCGGTGTAACCCGTCTGCGCCACGAAGGCCGGGTTGACGTGCTCGATGACGCCAGCCTTGTCGGTGATGACCACGGCCAACGGGCTTTGTTCCACCGCGCTCCAAAGCGTGCGCAGCCGCGCCTCGACCTGCTTGCGCTCGGCGACCTCGCGCGAGAGTTCCGCCGTGCGCTCGGCCACGCGCCGCTCCAGTTGCCGGTTGAAGTGGCGCAACTCGTCCTCCAGGCGCTTGCGCGCGGAAATGTCGCGCACCACGTTGACGAGGAGGTTCTCGCCTTCAATCCGCGCCGCATGTGAACTGATCTCCACCGGGAACGTGCGGCCGTCACGGCAGCGATGGATCGTCTCGAACAAGTGCCAGCCTTCGGCGGCCTGCGCCAACTGGCCGGCCGCCGCAGCGCATGCAGTTGCCGGCCGCAGGTCGTAAACGCTCCGGGCCAACAGTTCGGCCCGCTCGTATCCGTAGGCGGCGCCGGCCGCGTGGTTGGCTTCGACGATCCGGCCATCTTGCGGGCGCACGAACAGGATGATGTCGCGCGTGTGCTCCGAGAGCAGCCGGTACTTCGCCAACGTGGCGGCGGCGGCCCGCTGGGCCGTGACATCCATGACGAACCCTTCCAAGGCCAGCAACTTGCCCGCCGGCGAATAAACACCCACGCCTTGTTCCCAGACCCATTTGGTCTCGCCGCCCGCCGTTTGGATGCGGTAGCTCAACTGGAACTTTTGCCGTCCCTCCAGCGCCTTCTGGATTTCGGTCCAGGCCATCTCCCGGTCGTCCGGATGAATCACGTCGGCGTAGGCGAGCGTGCGGTTTTTCGTGAGCTCGGCGGCGGAATGGCCGGTGAGATCCAGACAGCCTTCACTCACGAATTCCATCGACCACGGGCGGTCGTTGCGGCACCGGTAGGCCATGCCCGGCAGGTTTCCGAACAAGGCGGCCAGGCGCCGCTCGTTCTCCTGCAACGCCGCCTCCGCCCGCTTGCGCTCCGTGACGTCCACGACAAATCCGTCCCACAGGAGGATGCCGTCGCCGATGTGTCGCGGCCGTGAACGCACGTAGATCTCGCGCACTGCTCCATCCCGGCGTTGCCCCCGGAGTTCCATCTCGAAGTTGGCGAGCTTGCGGGCGCTTTCGGCTTCGGCGGCGGCAAACGCCGTTTGTTGCCCTGGGTCCATCTGTCCGAGCAAACAGTTCGCGTCACGCAAAACTTCGGCGGCTGTCACCCCATGCACCCGCTCGACCCCGGCGCTGATATGGGTGAAACGCGGCGAGCCGTCGGCCTCACGCACATATTGAAACACGTATCCGTCCGGCAGATTGTCGCCCACCAGGCGGAGCCGCTCCTCGCTTTCGCGCAAGGCCTCGACGGCGACGCGCTCGTGACGGCCGGCCAGATAAACGCCCAGACAAATCCCGGAGAGGAGCAAGATCGCGACGGCCAACGTCGTGCCAAACACCCGATCCAACCGCGCATTGAGCGTCCGCAATTCCCGCTGGTTGGCGAGATCGACGCGCCCCGCTTGAAGTTCCAGTTCGTGGAACGCAATGCGCAGGCGCAGTTCCAGTTCGCGTCGGGCATCGCCGGTCGCTTGTTTCCAGGCCGCCAGCAGGGAACGAAACTCCGCCACCTGCTTCCGAAAGTCCGCGCCGGATTCCGCGCCTTCCGTCGGCGCTGCCTTGTCCTGGGAGATTCGGCTCTCGGCTCCTTGCAGCACGTTGATGGCTTGGTCCAACAGCGCGAGCCCTTCCTCCTGGCGGAACGGCGACCGTTCGTCGCCCGACAACGTCAGGTTCAGAAAGCCCTTCGCCAGGTCGATCCGTGCCTCGCGCACGTTTTCAAAGATCCGCTCCGCGCGACGGAGGGATTCATCCTGCTGGAAATGCATCCAGGTGATCGCGAGGCACAATCCCAACGAGAACAACGCCGCTCCCCACGTCCAGAAGCGGAGCGAAGTGGTCCATTGCGGGCGACGAGCGGTTCCGAGCGACATAAAGCTTAACGAGGGGAGACGAGCGGGCCGTTGGTGGTGGCGTCCGGCAATTCCGCCGCCGAGAAACCGAACGTGCTGACCAGGCGACGATGTTCGTCGCTGCCGATGAACTTCCTCAACTCTGCGTTCCAGGCGGCGCAGAGGGCGCGGTCTTCCGGCCGAAACGCAAAGGCGCCCAAATCCAGCCCTGGCGGCGAGGACGGACTCGCGTCCTCAAACGGACTCGCCAACTCGGTGGAGTCAGCGCCGTTGTGAAGTGCCATCCAACGGAGGGTCAGCGTCGAAAGCGCCAGGCCATCAGCCTGCCCGGAAGTGACCAAGGCGCGCCCCGAAAACACGTCCGGCACGCGAACCAACCGCTCCGCCGAGAGCCCGAGTCGGAGCAGTCGCTGCTCCTCCACCGACCCGCTCAGGATGGCGATCCGCACCTCGCGGTTCTTGAGGAGGTCAGCGTAGGAATGCAGCCGGTGCGGATTGCCCTTTCTGACCAGCAGCCCGGAACCAACCTTGAACGTGGGCGTAGAGAACGCGACGCGCTGGGATCGCTCGCGGATG